>NZ_DAMDAY010000015.1:0-30781 GCF_032093475.1 Lysinibacillus sp.
CAATGTTTTGATGTGCTTGCATCACACGTTCAATCGTCTCATCAATTTCAAGGAATGTGACTTTTCCTTGTAAAAAGGCTGCAACTGCTGCTTCGTTTGCTGCATTCATTGCTGTTAAAATAGTACCACCCATACGTCCAGCCTCATACGCTAAACGCAAAGCTGGGTAACGCTCAAAGTCCATCTCTTGAAAATGGAGCTGACCAATTTGTGCTAAATTTAGCCGCTGACCATTATGTAACGGTATACGATCTGGGTAGCTTAAAGCATATTGGATTGGTACTCGCATATCTGGTGTGCCTAACTGAGCAATGACACTAGTATCATGATACTCAACTAGAGAGTGAATAATACTTTCTCTATGCAAAAGTACATCGATTTTATCATACGGCATATCAAATAATACATGTGCTTCGATGACTTCTAACCCTTTATTCATCATTGTTGCGGAATCAATGGTAATCTTTGCACCCATAGACCAATTCGGATGATTTAGTGCATCAGCAACCGTAACATGCTTTAATTGATCTCGAGTCTTATCACGGAAGCTACCACCTGAAGCTGTAATAATTAGACGTTCGATATTTTTAGGGTTTTCTCCATTCATTGATTGGAAAATTGCAGAGTGCTCACTATCAACAGGTAAAATAGTTGCTTTGTGTTTTTTAGCTTCTGCCATCACTAAATGACCAGCCGTTACAAGTGTTTCTTTATTAGCAATAGCAATTGTTTTTCCCATACGAATAGCTGCTAATGTTGATTCTAGTCCCACACTTCCAAGCACTGCATTGACTAGAACTGTGGACTCCGGATGTGTCGCAACTTCAACAAGTCCTTTTGCCCCAAATGTAAACTGGATTTGAGGATACTCCTTTGCAAGTGAACATGCGTCTTCTTCAAGCTGCACAGACACTAGCTCAGGCTTTAATGTTTCAATCATTTCTCTAGTTTTTTCAATGTTTCTTCCTGATGAAAATGCCACTAATTGAAAGGCATCACGTTGATCTTTTAAAATATCGTAGGTTTGCCAACCGATTGAACCAGTTGCACCCAATAAACTAATTTTTTTCACAACAAGTTGTCCCCTTTTTCTATCTAAGCAAATGATTTCACAAGATGTCTCGACGTAATGATTAATTATTGAACAAATGTAAAAAATGGAGCAGAGGCACGACAAATAGTAGACTATCAAAGCGATCTAAAATTCCACCATGCCCTGGTAAAATATTACCTGAATCCTTTACATCAAAATGACGCTTGATAGCCGATTCTACCAGATCGCCCATTTGACCAATAATGGAGGCAAAAATCGTGACAAAGACAAGTGAGATATAACCATTTGCAAATGGATAGATAAGTTGCATACCAATTGCAAATATGACTGCAATAACAATGCCACCTATAAAACCTTCAATTGTTTTCTTTGGTGAGATTTCTGGCCATAACTTATTTTTACCTAGTTTTCGTCCTACAAAATAGGCACCTGAATCTGTTGTCCATACAACTAATAAACAATAGACAACATACTCTAATCCAACATTTCTTGTTTCAATTAAGTAATGGAATCCTAACCCTACATAAAATGCACCTAATAAAATAAAGCCAACTTCGTCGAAAGTGATTTTATTTTTTACAAGGACCACGTAAATAAGTAGTAGCATCATTAAGCCATAGACTACCATTAAATTAGACGAATAGCCAATTGTCTCTACAAGCTTGTCACTCCAGTTCCCCGGAATGACAAGCAAAATTAAGGTTACTAAACCTAAGAAACCTGGTACAGAAAAAATGGAGATACCTTTCATTTTTAATATTTCATAAAAACCAACAATAGCCATTGCAAGCACAAGAATTGTGAACGGTACTTTACCATAAATAACGAATGGTATGAAAAGTGCTGCTGCAATTATTGCCGTGATAATTCGTTGTTTCAAGTTGTTTCTTCTCCCTTCAACCCACCGTAACGGCGATTACGTTTCTGATAGTTTTCGACCGCTTCCAGTAAGTTTTCCTCGCTAAAATCTGGCCACAATGTATCTGTAAACCAAAATTCTGTATAGGCGAGCTGCCATAACATAAAGTTACTTAATCGTACTTCACCACTTGTACGAATTAATAGATCTGGTTCAGGCAGATGAGCCGTCATCAAATGAGAGGTTAAGCAATCTTCTGTTATGTCTTGCATCGTTAAATGACCGTCCTGCACTTTTTGAAGCATCATTTTCATGGCATTAACCATTTCAGAACGACTGCCATAATTTAGCGCAAAATTTAAGATAAGCCCTGTATTATGTTTCGTTTCTTCCATTGCCTCATACAATGCTTTTTGCGTATGGGCAGGCAATAAAGATGGGTCTCCAATCATTTCGACACGTACATTACGCTCCATCATTTCTGGTAGAAAGGAACCTAAAAACTCAACTGGTAGTCGCATAAGAAAATCCACCTCTGGCTTTGGTCGCTTCCAATTCTCCGTAGAAAATGCATATACGGTTAAGACTTTAATACCTAGGTCTGACGCAAATCTTGTTACCTTACGTACTGTCTTCATTCCTTCGTGATGACCAGCAACACGTGGCATCGCTCGTTTTTTCGCCCAACGTCCATTTCCGTCCATAATAATCGCTACATGGGCAGGAATCGGCTCGCTTTTAGCAAGGTCCACACGCTCCTCCAATGATAGTGTATCCATATTTATTTGTTTACCTAATAGCTTTTTAAACATGCTAACTCCCCCACTACAACTAATCGGACGTATACTAACCTATCATAACAAACAAAAGCGCTTTTTGTCTTTTTTTTCCCCTCTAAATTGACTATGTATGTACTAGCTTATTTTAGAACTATACACATATTAAAGAATGAGTTTGTTAAAAATTTGATGATTGTGTCATAAATGATCTTTTCTAAATTTCTTTATCAGCACATCGCTATGAACAATAAAGAGAAAAGACGTCCTGTTATGTATAGGACGCCTTCATCTCCTCAAAAAGTTCCATCAAGACATGTAAATCGTGTCGTTTACACCTCTAAAATTTCTTTTTCTTTATCTTTCGCTACTTGATCTACTTTCACAATGAATTCATCTGTTAACTTTTGGATATCATCACCGTAGCCTCGTAGATCATCTTCTGTGATTTCGCCAGCTTTTTCAAGTTTTTTCAAATCATCATTTGCATCACGTCGAACATTACGTACAGCGATTTTTGCATCTTCCGCTTCTTTTTTCACTTGCTTTACTAGCTCCTTACGACGTTCTTCCGTTAGAGCTGGAATCATTAAACGAATAACAGAACCATCATTTGTTGGTGTGATACCGATATCTGATTTCATAATTGCTTTTTCAATATCACCTAGAATTGTTTTATCGTAAGGTGTAATTACTAATAACCGAGCTTCCGGTATTGATACACCACCAAGTTGATTAATTGGTGTTGGTGCACCATAATAGTCAACCATAATACGATCTAATAAAGATGCGTTTGCACGGCCTGCACGAATAGATGCTAGTTCACGTGTGAAAGCTGCGATTGTTTTATTCATTTTTTCTTTTGCTTGTTCTAATACTTGTTTAGTCATTATGCATTCCTCCTAACAACTGTTCCGATTTTTTCACCTTGTACAGCACGTTTAATGTTACCTGGCTCCGTAATTGAGAAAACAATTAGCGGGATATCGTTATCCATACATAAAGTTGAAGCCGTTGAATCCATTACTTGTAAGCCTTGTTGGATAACGTCTAAGTATGTGAGTGTATCATATTTAATGGCTGTCTCATCCACTTTTGGATCTGCCGAATAAACGCCATCGACATTGTTTTTAGCCATTAAAATCGCATCTGCATCAATTTCTGCTGCGCGTAATGCGGCCGTCGTATCAGTAGAGAAGAATGGATTACCTGTCCCTGCTGCAAAGATTACAACACGTTTTTTCTCTAAATGTCTAACTGCTTTACGACGAATGTATGGCTCTGCTACTTGTGTCATCACGATAGAAGATTGAACACGTGTTTCAATGCCTAATTTTTCAAGAGCATCTTGTAGAGCAAGAGAGTTCATGACTGTTGCTAACATCCCCATATAGTCGGCTGCTGCACGATCCATTCCCATTTCACTACCAATTTTCCCACGCCATATATTACCGCCACCAACAACAACAGCAACTTCTACATCAAGATCTACTACTTCTTTTACTTCTTCTGCAACAGCCTTGATTATTTTTGGTGATAAACCGAAGCCCGCTTCTCCAGCTAACGCTTCACCACTTAATTTAATAACTACTCGTTTATATTGCGGCACACTCATTGTAAACCTCCGTAAGACTTTATTTAAAACCTCTCTATTCTCTTTTCCATTATAGTATATCTAACAATAATTGCTAGTTGTGAATAAGGCAGAATAGAAAATTATATGCATTTTTTTCGTGCATTTCGGAAAAATAGGGAACACGCTATGTTGTGTTCCCCATTTTTTGTCTAGAAAATCTAGATATTATTTGATTAGTATCAAATGCAAGCTAAATTAGTTACCTTTAACTTGGCTCATTACTTCTTCTGCGAAGTTATCTTCACGTTTTTCGATACCTTCACCTACAGCGTAACGTACGAAGCCGTTTACAGAACCACCAGTAGAAGCTACGAAGTCACGTACTTTTTGATCTGAGTTTTTAACGAATGTTTGATCAAGTAAGCAAACATCTTCGAAATATTTACCAAGACGACCTTCAACCATTTTAGCAACGATGTTTTCTGGTTTACCTTCGTTAAGAGCTTGTTCAGTTAATACTTTACGCTCACGTTCAACTTCTTCAGCTGAAACTTCATCACGAGAAACATAAGTTGGGTTGATTGCTGCGATGTGCATAGCAACATCTTTAGCAGCTGCTGCATCAGTAGAACCTTCTAAAGTTACTAATACACCAATACGGCCGCCCATGTGTAAGTAAGAACCGAATGCATCTGCATCAGATTTAGTTTTGATTTCGAAACGACGAAGTGTAATTTTTTCACCAATTGTTGCAACAGCTGTAGAAATTTGATCTTCAATTTTTACACCTTCAGCATTTACAAGTTCTAATGCAGCTTCTACTGATGCTGGTTTAGCAGCAAGTAATTGCTCTGCTAAAGAAGCAACTAATACTTGGAATTTTTCGTTTTTAGCAACAAAGTCAGTTTCAGCATTTACTTCTAGGATAATTGCTTCGTTACCTTGTTCTAAAATGTAAGTTGTACCCTCAGCAGCGATACGGTCAGCTTTCTTAGCAGCTGAAGAAAGACCTTTTTCACGTAGGAAGTCGATTGCAGCTTCTAAGTCGCCATCAGTTTGTACTAACGCTTTTTTACAATCCATCATACCAGCGCCAGTTTTTTCGCGTAATTCTTTTACTAATTGTGCAGTAATGTTTGCCATTTAGTGTTTCCTCCTCAAATTGGTTGAACTATTAATGATAGGTTCTAAAAAAGGTGATAAGGGTTTTGAGCCACTTATCACCTTTTTGTAAACGTGAATTACTCAGCAGCAGCTTCTACAGCTGGAGCTTCTTCTTCACCTTGTTTTGACTCGATTAAAGCGTCAGCCATTTTTGCAGTTAAAAGTTTAACAGCGCGAATAGCATCATCGTTAGCAGGGATTACGTAGTCGATTTCATCTGGATCACAGTTAGTATCAACAATACCTACTAGAGGGATGTTTAATTTACGAGCTTCAGCAACCGCAATACGTTCTTTACGTGGGTCAACCACGAACATTACGTCTGGAAGATCGTGCATATCACGGATACCGCCTAAGAATTTGATTAGACGTTCGTGTTCTTTTTTAAGTTGGATTACTTCTTTTTTAGGAAGAACTTCAAAAGTTCCTTCTTCTTCCATTTTTTCGATTTCTTTCATACGTGCAACACGTTTTTGAATTGTACCGAAGTTTGTAAGAGTACCACCTAACCAGCGTTGGTTGATGTAGTAGTTGCCTGAACGTTCAGCTTCGTCTTTGATCGCTTCTTGTGCTTGTTTTTTCGTACCAACGAAAAGAACTTTACCACCGTCTTGACCAACTTGACGCATGAAGTCATAAGCTTCCTCTAATTTTTTAACAGTTTTTTGTAAGTCGATGATGTAGATCCCGTTACGTTCAACGAAGATATATTTCTTCATTTTTGGGTTCCAACGACGAGTTTGGTGACCGAAATGTACACCAGCTTCAAGTAATTGTTTCATAGAAATTACTGACATGTGAATTTCCTCCTAGTATGTTTGGTTTTTATCCTCCGCATTTATCATCTGCAACAAGCTACCCTAAGCTTAGAGCACCACTTACTACATCAAAATGCGTGTGTAGTAATAACACCATTTGCAACTATATCATAGCTTTAACTGATTCGCAACAATTTAGTAGTGAAATTTCAGTAAAAGCTCGATTTCTGTTTTGCCCTTTTGTAGTTGTTTCGCTATTTCCTCTGTTGATTTACCCTGCTTTGCTAATTCTAAAGCTTGTTGTTCCACTGTCAGTACTTTTTCAAGTTTCTTTTGCTCCTCTACTTTTGGTGGCGAGGCTGATTGCATCCTTTTTGAACTTGTATGCTGCTGACGGGAATAAGCATTCGCTACAACATTTTTAGGCACATAGCTACGAGATTCTTTATCTAAATTTAGAGAACTATCACTATGAGACTCTTGTACTGCTGGTGAAGATGCCCTTTCCTTTGGTGCTCTAATGTGTTCTTCTTGCAGCATGGTACCCGCTGCTACTTCTGGTTGAGAAACATTTTGTAATTCTTTAATAAGACGATCATTTTCATCTTTCATTTCAGTTAAATAGACACTAATCGTATCGTCCATTTCCCGCATTAAGCGTTCTTGTTTCTTTTCCAAATCTTTAAACTTTGCTAGCTTTGTATTTAAAATAATAAGGAAGTAAAATGAAAGTAACTGTAAAAAGAATAGTACCGCTATTAGTATGGTTGTCATTGTAAACTCCTATCCACTGAAATCCACGAAATTGCCTTTAAACGGATGCTTTGCCTGTTTTTCTTGTTGAACCCGTTTCTTTTTCTTCTTTTTATAAATACCCTTTAAATATTCCCCACCTGCATCTGCATCTTCATCCTCACTAATTTCGTCCATACCTTCTGATGTATTGACAATTTTCTGCTTGCGTTCTACTTCCTTTTTTAATGCTTCATTTGCATGTGCTTGTTGGGCTGATACTTGTTGCTGAGCCTGATCTGCGATTTTTCCAGCTTCAAATGTTTTTGGAATAGCAATTTGCAATTCGACACCTTTTAAACTCATTGGAATCTCTCCCCTAAGGATATTTACGCATTAATCATTTCACTAGATAATAGCTTTCTTAGCTTTAATAGCGCTTTTGAATGAATTTGAGAAATACGTGATGTTGATAGCTCAAGCATTTCACCAATTTCAGTCAATGTTAATTCCTCTGTGTAAAATAGACTAAGTACAAGTTGTTCTTTTTCATTGAGCTTTTGAATATTTTCAGCCAAATCTTCTAGCAACTCTGCTTTAATAACAGTTTGTTCGGGTGTTTTTGTCGTATCATCCCGAATAACAAATGACTTACCTTCTACTTCTTCCTGATCTTGTTGTTCATTAATGGAAAGAACATTGGAAAAAAAGTGCTCCTGCACCGTCTGATAAACATCTTCAATTGGTACATTCATATGCTCCGCAAGTTCCTCAGGTGTTACATGACGCATATATTTTTGTTCTAATCGCTCAATTTGAGCATCTAATTTTTTGGCCTTTTCACGCGCAGAACGCGGTAACCAGTCTTCCTTACGTAGACCATCTATGATTGCTCCTCTCACTCGAAACGAAGCATATGTATCAAATTTTAAATCTCTGTTGATATCAAACTTATTTAAAGCATCAAAAAGTCCTACCATACCTAAACTCGTTAAATCATCTCGTGAAACGCTCTTTGGTAAACCAGCACCAATACGTTGGACATGATAAGACACTAAAGAAATATATTTTTTTATAAGTAAATCACCAGCATCTGGATCACGCTCATGTATCCATCGATTCCATAGTTTTTGCTCATCGTTCAGAATTGGTTGTGTCATGAAATCCACCTCTCTAAAAAACGCTTTTACACGCCCGTTTGCCACTGACTACATGCGCTCCTAAAATTTTTCATTCAACAGGATTTCTCGGTTTTTAAATCCACATTAAAGTTAATCTAGACGTGAACCCCGAAAAGCAAAAAAATCAATAAGCTGTTGCCATCTTTCCTATATTATAACAAGAATCGACTATAATTTCATTTGTTTCTCTTAGTCTCTAATATATTCCTTTAGTTTTTATTTACATAGAAAAACTGTATCCTCGTTATGATGAACGTGTTGGATACAGTTCTTATTCTGATGAAATGATTAAACTTTAATTTTAGAAAGGCAGTCCTAAAATAAATGGCTCTACTCTATTAACAAATGGTACGACAACAAGAAGTCCAATAAACGGTATGATTGCTAAAAGTTTGATAAGTTTCAACGTATATTCTCTAAATATTACAATATGGCGTAGTAACAGGAACAATAGAAGTAATTAAGCCATTGTCAATTAATATATGTACCTTTTCTGTAATAGTCTCGATTGCTAAGCTATTCTCATAGTGAGAGCCCTTTCTAATAGAGCATTTATCCAAAATGTAGAGCCCTACATGTTTTTCCACCTTGTCCTACAAACTATTAAAATATTAAGAACAAATAAGTAAGGGATGGCTATTTTACTGGAATTTAGGTGTGCCATCCCATCATCAAATGTTAAATTGTATTGGAAACAATATTACCATTGAAAATAGTGGCCATGCGGCGAGATCTGCGGGCTATTGCTTCAGCAGAGCAAGAAGCCTCAACTAATACCATGTTCGCGCTATCTCCTACTTTTGGCCATACTTGTTCGCCAGCTTGATTAAGCGGTGTTTTTCCTCCTGTAATAAAATGGAGCGTTTGTGCTAATGAGCGCTCATTTCCCCATCCTGAACTTTTTGCCAAACGGCCTGCTCGTTCTAATAAATCCCCATTACCAAATGGTGACCAAACATCAAAGATATTGTCACAACCAATCGCAACAGGTACTCCTTTACTGTGTAATAAACCAACAGGTGGGAATTTTCTACGTAAAGGAACACTTGTCACAATCGTGATGCCCGCATCACATAAAATATCTGCCATTTCTTCTGCCTCGGCTTTAGAAACATCTCCTAATCCAAATGCATGACTAATCGCTACCTTGCCTTGTAAACCAGCTTCTTTAGTCAATTGGGCTAATCGTTTCATTGTAAATGTCCCCAGTTGATCTGGATCATGTAAATGCAAATCAATCCCTACATTTCCTTCAACAGCTAGTTCCACCATTTGTTGTAGAGAGGCTTCAATATCACCATCAACTGTAGCAGGATCAACCCCTCCTACAAGGTCGACACCCATATGAAGGGCCTCTCTTACTAAATTTGCTGCCTTCGTTCGTAAGAGCCCATGTTGTGGAAAGGCAACGATTTCATAGGACAGCTTTCCTTCAAATGTATTTAAAGCTTTTTGAACTTCCTCTAAATTTTTCAAGCCTACCTCAGGATATAAATCCACATGCGTACGGACATGTGTCACGCCGGCTTGCACATAACGAGCCAGTAGCTCCTCTGCACGTTGTTGTGTGGTTGTGTGCAATGTTGGCAGCACCTCTTTTTCAATCTCAAAGCGTTCAAAAATATTGTTAGCAGGTGTGACTGCGCGCCATTGATCGCTTAAGAGTGTTTTGTCCAGATGACAATGTTTTTCTATAAATGAAGGTAGTGCTAATAATTGTTTCATATCGTTTTTCGGGAAATCATCATGTAATCGACTATCAGCAGAAACTATTTCTGCGATTTTTCCATCTTTGATTAAGAGATGAGAACAAGCCGTATTTGTCTTGCAAACCATTCCATTTTCAATTTGATAACCCGTTTCAAGACGTACATTAGTTAACCAGAAAGTAGAATTCATTCTATAACGATCCCTTCTTTTTCAAAAATTAAAGTTCTCCTGAAACGACATTTCCTTTAAAGAGTACTGCCACTCGTCTTGCTCTTCTTGCTATTGCTTCTGCTGAACAAGTTGCTTCAACAAAAACAACATCCGCTTCATCTCCAATATTCGGCCAAACAAGTTGTCCCTCACTGTTTAAAGGTGTCACGCCTCCAGTAATATACTTTAGACTTTGAGCAAGTGAATGTTCATCACTTAAACCAAAGCGTTCAGCTAGTGTTCCTGCTTTTTCTAAGCTGTCACCCATACCGAATGGCGACCAGTGATCCGTAATACTATCATCTCCTAAAGAGATTTGTACTCCTTTTTGATCTAATAATGGAATAGGAATTGTCTGACCTATTGGAACTGATGAGGTAATATCAATACTATGGTACGCTAGCAACGCTGCTACTTCAGTTGCCTCTTCCCTAGAAACATCCGCAAGAGCCATCGCATGACTAATTGTCACCCTTCCCTGCCACCCTGCTTCCTCGGTTAAGGCTGCTAATCGTTTAAAGGTAAAGATGCCTAAATGACCTGGATCATGGATATGTAAATCAACATTTGCATTTGCTTCCACTGCTAGCTCCATTACCGTTTGTAATGATTTCTCAATGTTTTCATCGATTGTCGCTGGATCTACGCCACCTACTAGTGACGCTCCACTACGTAATGCTTCTCTTACTAAAGAAACGGAGTCACTACGCAATAACCCATGCTGTGGGAAAGCCACAATCTCTAAAGCTACCTTATTTCGAAAGGCCTCTTTTGCTCGTAACACAGCTTCTAGATTTTTCAAACCAATAAACGGATCGATATTACAATGCGTCCGAATATGTGTTGAACCAGCGTGTAAAAGTAAATCTAATAACTTTTTCGCTCGTTCCTCTGCAACAGGCAATAAGCTTGGAAGTAGTACCTCTTCTTCTTTTAACCTTGTGATAAGACCTTCAGTTGGTATCGAAGGAGCCTTCCACGGCCCGCCAAAATATGTTTTATCAATATGAATATGCATATCTCTAAAAGCAGGAAGCATTAAATAACTTCGTGCATCTCGTTTAGGTAAATCCGTTTCTAACGGCTGATCTCCACTAATTATCTGCTTTATTTCCCCATTTTCAATGAGAACATTAAAAAGAGCTGTTTTGGTTCCTGTAACAGTCCCCTTATTGTAATGATAAGCCGTTTCTAATCGTACATTTATTAACCAATATGCTGTTGGCGTCATTCATTGAACCTCCTAAAATTTATTGAAGATTAACTAGTTGAACCATTTGAATGGCTCTCTCTTTTGGGGGTAAAGATAGTTGATTGTAGACATAATCTTGACTAGGGTTACTAGCATTATAAAAATAAACAGTTGAGATTTTAGAAAAATAGACGGCACTTAAACACATAGGACACGGTTCAGTACTCGCATACATTTCGCAACCTTCTAAACTAGTCGTTTTCAATGTATGACAAGCTTGTCTTATTGCTTGAATCTCTGCATGATTCGTTAGATCATTGGTAACTGTCACTTCATTCACGCCAGACCCTATCACTTGGCCATCTTTTACTACAATGGCGCCAAAAGGAGCACCATGTTTCGTACTTTCATTTTCCCGCGCTAAGTCAAGCACTTGTTTCATAAAGTCTTGCCGTTTCATATCTTTCCCTCCTAGAAATGCGAAATTCACTATTCCACTGCCTCTTCATTCCAAATGATGATAAAAAAAGATGCCCTGAAAAATTTCTAGTCAAAACATTTCGTCTTTTTACGGTACAAACAATGGCATCCTTGTCCTTTTCATAGCCCTTTTCAAGAAGTGATTACAAGGACTCATTCTATGATAAACGTCAAATCTTTTTATAATTTGAAGTTTTCTGATTAAAATCTATATCCTTTGTACAATATGCTAACACGAAGACTGCATATATGAATAATATAAAAAAAATTAGTTTTACTTAAGTTTTTCATATAATAAAGCCTATACAGACCAATAAAAAAAAGCCGCTATTCGCGACTCTCTTTTATGCATTCACTTGTTGTTCTTCTCGATTCATCATTGTTCGTACTACTTGTGCAATTTCTTCAGAATTCTCATCTTGAAATTCTACCGTTGAATTAGCTGCTGGAGTTTCTGCTTCTTTCGTTGAATCAAGTCCATTTTCCCCTAAATCACTTTCATCTACTTCCTCATTTACCTCTGGGGTAAACATGATGTAAGCAATTAAAAAACGCACTATATACATCAATAAAAATACAATTATTGCTACAATAAATGAGCCGATAATAATTCGCAGAGGAGTATACGGTTTTAGAAAAGTGCTAAAAAAATAAAGAGAAAAGGCAATTAAAGCTCCCCAGAGATTATAAAATATAGAACCAAACATTAGATTTCGCTCACTCCTTGGTTAACTGTTCGAATATGTAATATTGACGTTGCAGGATTAAATTCAATCGTTCTACCACTATTTCCACCAGTATCCTCGGCCACTAAAGGAATGCTGTGCTTTTTTAATTCCTGTTTGACAGCTTCTACATTACGGGGACCAATGCGCATTGTATCTTTATCAGACGTAAATTGAAACATTTGCGCGCCCCCTGCAATTTTTGCCTTTAGTTTAAATTTTTGAACGCCTTCTAACTTCAATAAATCAATCATTGCAGCAATACCCGTATCAGCAAATTTTGCTACATTGATTGACTCTGCTCTGCCTAAATTTGAATCTGGTAACATCACATGGATTAAACCAGCAATTTTTTTTGACTCATCATATAAAATAACGCCAACACAAGAACCAAGACCAGAAGTTCGAATTGTGTTAGGAAGTTTTACTACATCCATTTGTGCAATTCCCACTTTAATCACTTGTCCACTACTACTGCTTAACATCATCATGAAACCCCTAATGATTTAAAAATTGCATCGAAAGAGTCAGGATCTGGTAGTAGGAAGAAATGACCTCTCACTGTTTCGTGGTCTTCCACACCTTCTTCAAAAATGGATGTATTTATAACAATAACATTATCACTCACATGTGATAATTCAATTAAACCAATGCTTATAATAGCTCCAAACATATCAACGCTTAGACCGGGCACAGTCGGGTAAATTTTTAAATTAGTAAAGTCCGAAAGAGCAGATAAATAGGAGCCAGATAAAATATTCCCCATCTCTTGCATAGCAGATAAACCTAAATCTGAAACAGGTCGTTTTTTAAAGTCAAATGAGTCATCGAAAATAAGACGACGAATAAAGCGGTTAGCTTGTTCGATAGGTAAAATAAAGAACATACTGCCCTCTGCATCACCTTCAATGCGAAGATAAATACCAACAACGACATTTTCTGATCCGCCAGCCAACTCCATCATATCGTTAAAGGACACCATTTCTACCTTTGGTACCCGCATATCAATTTTTTTCCCAAGTAAATTGGAAAGTGCTGTCGCGGCATGCGCAGCACCAATGTTTCCAATTTCCTTTAATACATCTAAATGTAGTGATGTAATCTTTTGATTAAATGTCATTATCGATCCCTACTTTAGTGGATTTAATACTTTTTCTAAATGCAATAAAATTAATAATCGTTTTTCTACTTTAGCTACTCCTGAAATAAATTCCTCTTCAAGTGATCCAACAACCTCTGGTTGTGGTTCAATAGCACTTGCAGGAATATCAATCACATCGTTAGCTGAGTCTACGACAAAGCCTACTTCCATATCCTCTAATGAAATAATAATAATGCGTGTTGTTTCCTCATGATCAGAAATCGGTAATTCAAAACGTTCTCGTAAATCCACTATCGGCGTTACAACCCCACGTAGATTGATTACACCTTTGACATATTTCGCTGTTTTCGGCACACGTGTGATATGCATTAATTTTTCTATTCCTTGGACATGGGATACAGGAATTGCATATTCTTTATCGGCTAGTTGAAAAACAATAACTTTTATACTTTCTTGTTCCACTGCGTTAGTCATACTTTACACCTCTCTTATTCATTCACCTTACTTAATTAGTGCGTTGCAATCTACAATCAAGGCTACCTTACCATTACCTAAAATAGTTGCACCGGAAATCGCAAAGATATTTGTTAAGTAATTTCCTAATGACTTCAAGACAATTTCTTGTTGGCCAATGAAAGAATCCACTACTAAACCAGCAAGTTTTTCACCTTTGCGGACAATTACTACTGAATGGAATTCTTCCTCTTGCGGTGCTTTACGTGGAACTTCAAAGATTTCCTCTAAAAATACCAAAGGAACAACCTTGCCACGGAAGTCGATTACTTTTTGATTATGTGCATTCATAATCTCTGATGAACGGATAATAGATGTTTCAATAATAGACGACAGCGGAATTGCATAAATTTCCTTTTCAATTTCCACAAGCATTACTGAAATAATAGATAATGTCAGTGGTAATTGAATTGAAAAGATAGATCCAACGTCTTGTGTAGATTCAATTGAAATATTGCCACCTAATGATTCAATCGTTGTTTTCACAACATCTAATCCTACCCCACGACCAGACACATCTGAAATAACATCTGCAGTCGAGAAGCCTGAAGCTAAAATAAGCTCATTGATTTGTTGATCAGACATTGAATAAGATTGTTCTTGTGTCACAATGCCTTTTGAAATAGCTTTCGCTAGTACTTTTTCACGATTGATGCCTGCACCATCATCTTCAATCTCGATAAAGACGTAGTTACCACTATGGTATGCACGTAATACCACCGTTCCTTCCTCTGGCTTGCCTTTTGCACGACGAGCCGTGGGATTCTCAATTCCATGGTCTACGGAATTACGGATTAAATGGACTAGCGGATCACCAATTTCATCGATAACCGTACGATCTAATTCAGTTTCAGCACCAATAATTTCAAGGTTAATTTTCTTATTTAAGTCACGCGATAGTTGACGAATCATTTTTGGGAAACGGTTGAAAACAGTTTCGACTGGAACCATGCGCATCGTTAAAATGATTGTTTGTAAATCACCCATTACACGACTCATTCGCTCAACTGTTTCATTGAGTTCTCCATGATTCACTTCTGTAGCGATAGATTGAAGGCGACCACGATCAATAACTAGCTCCTCAAATAAGTTCATTAAAATATCAAGTCGTTCAATATTTACACGAATTGTTTTATTCCCAACTGGGGCATGTGTTTTATCAGCCTTGTTAGGTGCTGCTGATTTAGCTGGCTTTGCAACTGGTTCGGCTTTAGCAGGTGTAGCCTCCATCTCAACTACCGCAGTGGCCGTTGCAGCTATTTCTTGTTGAGCTTCATATTCTTTTTCACTAAATTTCTTTTGGTCAATAGTTGTCACAACAACTTCCTCAACCTCTGAAACTTTCATCAGCTTTTTCTGCATATCTTCTGCTGATTCTTTTGTGACAAATGCAACATAAAATTGTTGATCAAACTGTTCATCTTCAAGTTTTTCAACCGATGGACTTGATTTAATGACATCCCCATCTTTTTCTAAAATCTCAAATACCATAAATACACGTGCAGCCTTTAGAAGGCAATCCTCACGTAACGTAACTGAAATTTCATAAGCATTAAAGCCTTGTTCTGATGATTGAGTAATAACTGTTTGTTCAAAACTATCATATTCTAAAACACTTTCTACAGCTGGTGCTACGGCTGTTGCTACCACCTCAGCTACTGCTTCCTCACCTAATTCAATCCGTTTAAGCTGCGCAACCGTTGATGAAACATCACGTTTTCCATCACCGCCGTTCGCAATATCCATCACCATTTCTTCTAAATGATCAACAGATTCAAAGACAACGTCTAAAATTTCAGGTGTTACATGAATCTTTTCATTTCGAATAGCATCTAAAACATTTTCCATTTTATGGGTTAAATCAGCTAAATCTTCAAATCCCATTGTGGCAGACATACCTTTTAACGTATGGGCTGAACGGAAGATTTCCCCAACAATTGCTAAGTCTTCTGGATTTTTTTCTAATTCTAATAAATGTTCACTACACGCTTGTAAATGCTCTTTACTTTCTTCAATAAACATCTCTAAATATTGATTGACTTCCATAAGAGGACACCCCTTTTAAGGCAAATATTTCATTATTGTTTGTGCAATATCATCTACATCTGCAACTTCATCTACAAGTTGCGTTTCAACCGCTGCTTTTGGCATACCATATACAATGCATGTTTCTGATGACTCTGCAATTGCAATAACGTTACCAGTACTTTTTAATACCTTTAATCCGTTAGAACCGTCATGACCCATACCTGTCATAATCACTGCTACTTTATCAAAATCGTTAAACTGACTAACATCTTCAAACATCACATCAACAGAAGGTCGATGGCCTGATCTTGGTGGTTCTTGGTTATCTAGAACAATACCAAAAGTCGTCCCTACTTTTCTGAGTTTTATATGATAACCACCTGGTGCAATATAGGCCACTCCATTTTGCAAAATATCTCCCTGTTCAGCTTCCTTTACAGTAATTTCACTCAGCTGATCGAGACGAGTAGCAAGTGATTTAGTAAATCCAGCAGGCATATGCTGAACAATTAATATAGGTGCTTGGATGGATTTAGGGATTTTAGTTACAACCTCCTGAAGTGCACGAGGTCCTCCGGTGGACGTACCAATTAGCACAATTTTTTTCCCAACTTTACTCCATTCTACCTGTGGCCTTGTTACCGCTACCTTAGTAGCAGTAGCATTTGCAGGAGTATGTGCTCGTCCAACCTGTTGTGATTCATTTATTACGGTACTCGCATTTGTCACTGGTTCTTGTTGTCTTTTACTACCAGAAGGTTTTTTCAATTTGGAAATTGGCACCATAGCAGCTTGCTCCACTTTACGAACAAGCTCATTTTGGATTTTATGTAAATCAAGAGAAATAGTTCCGCTTGGCTTTGCGACAAAATCTACTGCACCACTCTCAATTGCTGCTATCGCATTTTCTGTCCCACGCTGTGTGGTACTCGAGAGCATTACTACGGGAACTGGACATTGTTTCATAATTTCTTTTAAAGCATCGAGCCCATTCAATTCGGGCATTTCAATATCCATTGTCACAACTGTAGGCTTCAACGATTGTATCTTTTTGATCGCATCTTTTCCATTCCGTGCTGTTCCAACAACTTCTACCTTCGAGTTGCCAACAAAAAAGTCACTAATTAGCTTTCTCATAAAAGCAGAATCATCCACAACTAATAGCTTGCTTTTATGTAAAAAGTCCAATTAATCACGCCCTTTCGAGAAAATACTTCTGAGTTTTGTTATAAATTTTTTTGCTGCTTGATCATGTGCATGTATTTCCTCCACACGATGCTCTATAAATCGTACAACAATGAGCTGTAATGTCTTTGAAATGAGTGCGTCTGGGTAAGCAAGAGAGAATGGTACTTGCTCACGCACGGCCTTACGCACAATTGGATCCTCAGGTAAAGAACCAAGAGTTTCTATCTCTTTGTCTAAAAAACGTTTCATCGTTACCTTTAATCGTTCATTCGTTTCTATTCCTTCTTCTTTGCTAAAAGCACGGTTACAGAGAGTATAAAACTGCTTTTCTGGATCTCGAACATGTATATATTTCATCATGGAATATGCATCTGTTATAGAGGTAGGTTCCGCAGTTGAAATAACAATAATTTCATCAATGGATGTTAGTAAGTCTAGCGACCAATTTGTCGCACCAGCCCCCATATCAAATAAAATATAATCATAGTTTTTTTGAAGCTGTTCAAATGCAAGAATAAGTCGCTCAAACATACTATGTGACCACTCAAGTACGCTTGTCATACCTGATCCACCTGAAATATATTTTAAACCATAGGGTCCTTCAAATATGACCTCATCAAGTTGCTTATTTCCTTCTAGGTAATCTTTTAAACTATTAGAAACATTTCTTCCAATTAGAATATGGATATTCCCCATCCCAATATCCATATCAACAACGGCAACTTTTTTACCTTTTTGGACTAAAGTCATAGCAAAATTCATCGTGAAGTTACTTTTACCTACCCCACCTTTCCCACTAACAATTGCAATTGCTCTACCTAGTTCGCCTTGCTGTTTCATCATTTTCAAGCGTAATGCTTCAGCTTGGTCTCTCATTTTTCTTCACCTTGAAAAAACAAATTAAGCACTGCTTCTAAATCAGCTTCCTCAATATCTTCTGGTACTTCTTGACCATTCGTATAGTAAGCAAGTCCTTTATTATATTTAATCATTAAATTGATCATAGTGCCAATAGAATTTGTTTCATCAATCTTAGTGAAAATAAATTTTTCAATCGGTACTTGTTTAAATTGGTCAACAATGTTTTCCATATCCTTTTCTTTCGTTGTCATGGCAAGGACTAAGTAAGATTCTGCTTGATCATCAAATTTTATGAGACGCTGGAGATCTTCCACATATTTAACTTCTTTATAATTTCGGCCAGCTGTATCAATAAAAACTAAATCTAAATGGGATAACTTTTGCACGGCTTGCTCAAAATCTGTGGCATTATAGGCTATTTCGACAGGTGCCTGTAAAAGCCCAGCATATGTTTTTAGCTGCTCTATTGCAGCAATTCGATATGTGTCAGTCGTGATAAAGCCAACCTTTTTCTTTTTTTCTAACACAGCTCTAGCTGCCATTTTGGCAATGGTTGTTGTCTTTCCAACACCTGTTGGTCCTAAAACATTGATATATTTTCTTTCGTAGGATAATCCCCCTACTTGAAGAACTTCTAACTTTTTACGTAGTAAATTTTTCGTAATCATTTTACATTGTGAGAAATTTATTTCTGACGCTTCTTTAAAATGCATAAAAAGCTCATCACCTATCGTTGTGATGAGCTCTTCACTTAGCTCTTGCTGTCTTAAGTATTCAATGAAGGGTAAGAGTTCATCGGGATATTGAGCTTGGGTAGTCTTTTTATGCATGGATTGCATTAAAGATTTTAAATCAGCAATTTCCTTCCTCAATTCTTCAGACATGCTAGTATCCTCTAGTATAGCTGCATCCTGCGGTATTTGATCTTGATGAATTTTTGCTTGAATAGCATCAGTAATCTCTTGTAGCCTTGCATTGTTTTTCGGAGCTACAGGTAATACAGCAGGTGAGGGTGCTGGAGCTACTTGATTTGGCTCCATTGCATCCACTCCTGCAACCACTTCAAAACTTTTCTGTTTAATCATACCGAAAAATTTCTTTTTAATGACTACTTTTGAATTCAAAATGACTGCGTCCTCACCTAATTCTGCCCGCACCTGCTTCATCGCTTCTGGTATGGATGATGCATAATACTTTTTCATTTTCATTGAACATTCACCACTCCAACACTTTGAATTTCGACCGAAGCATCCAGCTCATTATAGGATAAAACCGGAATTTGTGGGAAATAACGCTCCGTGAGTTGACGTAAGTACATACGAACAGCTGGAGAGCATAAAATAATAGCGGATTGCTCCATAAAGGAAACACGCTCTACCTCTGCTGCAATAGTCTCTAAAACTGTTTGAGAATCTTGAGGATCCATTGCTAAATAATTCCCATGATCCGTTTGCTGAATACTATCAGCAATCATTTTTTCTACCTTCCCTGACACCGTAATAACCTTTAATGCTGAGCTATCTCCAACATACTGCGCCGTAATTTGGCGAGCCAATGCTTGACGAACATACTCTGTTAAAATATCTGTATCACTCGTTAACTTTGCATAGTCAGCAAGTGTTTCAAAAATAATTGGTAAGTTACGGACAGACACATTTTCCCGAAGTAGCTTGCCAAGTACCTTTTGAATTTCTCCAGTAGATAAAGGAGTTGGCGTCAATTCCTCTACTAAAATTGGATGCGTTTCGCGCAAATGATCGATTAGCTGCTTTGTCTCTTGACGTCCTAGTAACTCATGAGCATTTGCTCGTATGATTTCTGTTAAGTGTGTTGACACCACACTTGGTGGATCCACAACAGTATAACCATACATTTCTGCATCTTCTTTTACTTGCTCTGTAATCCATTTAGCTGGTAGTCCAAATGATGGCTCAACCGTATCAATACCTTCAATAGAATCATCATCGCCTGGACTCATCGCTAAGTAATGATCTAATAAAAGCTCACCACGTGCCATTTCGTTCCCTTTTATTTTGATTCGATATTCATTTGGTTGAAGTTGAATATTATCACGAATACGAACAACTGGAATGACAATTCCTAATTCTAATGCTAGCTGTCGACGAATCATGATGACACGATCTAATAAATCTCCACCTTGTGCAGCATCTACTAAAGGAATTAATCCATAACCAAATTCAAATTCGATAGGGTCCACATTTAATAAATTCACAACATTTTCAGGGCTCTTCATGCCATCTGTTGCCACTTCTTCCTCAATTTCAAGTAATTCCTCTTCGTCCTCGGGCTTCTTACGCCCCATCATATAAGCTCCTGCTATTAGAGCAATTCCGATTGGAAGTGTGATCCAATCCGGAATTGGCGTAAATAAACCAAGTAATACAATTGTACCACCAGCTACATAAAGAAGCTTAGCTTGGGCAAATAATTGTCCTGTAATGTCCTGGCCAAGACTCCCTTTAGAAGATGCACGTGTTACAACTATCCCTGTGGCTGTTGAAATAAGCAAGGCCGGAATTTGGGAGACAATACCATCACCAACAGTTAGCTTAGAAAAATGAGTTGCTGCTTCCGCAAATGGAAGCCCCATTTGGACAACCCCAATGATGATACCGAATAATAGGTTGATAATAACCATTACCATCGAGGCAATGGCATCCCCTTTTACGAATTTTGTAGCACCGTCCATCGCTCCATAGAAGTCGGCTTCTCCTGATACTTTTTCACGACGTTCACGTGCTTCCTTTTCGGAAATAATCCCTGCATTTAAGTCAGCATCAATACTCATTTGTTTACCAGGCATTGCATCAAGTGTGAAACGTGCTGCAACTTCAGCTACCCGCTCTGCACCTTTTGTAATAACAATAAACTGAATTAACACTAGAATTAAAAAGACAACTAAACCAACAAGAATATTTCCTCCAACTACGAAATCACCGAATGTTTCAACGACAGATCCTGCATCACCATTCGCTAGAATGGCACGAGTTGTGGATACACTTAATCCTAACCGGAACAAAGTTAACAGTAATATTACTGAAGGAAAAATTGAAAAGTCTAATGCTTCCTTCATGCTCATTGCTGTTAGCAGTACAATTAATCCTAATGTAATATTAATGACAATTAAGAAACTTAACATCCACGGAGGAAGAGGGATGATGAGCATCGCAACGATTAAAATAACCGCACCTAAAACCCCAATATCGCGAACTTTCATTTGTGTCCCTCCTACTAAAAAGCTTTAAATTTTTCGCTTAATGCGGTAAACATAAGCAAGTATTTCTGCTACTGCTTTAAAAAATTCCTCTGGTACTTGATCACCAATTTCAACTTGATCATACATAGCACGTGCTAATGGTCTATTTTCAACCATAATGACGTCATGTTCTTTGGCAATCAGTTTAATTTTTTGAGCGATAAAGTCTGTCCCCTTAGCAATTATACGTGGGGCATCCATGCTATCCTCATCATATTTGAGGGCAATCGCATAGTGAGTAGGGTTAGTGATGACAACATCTGCACTTGGCACCTCTGACATCATACGTCGCATGGCCATTTCACGTTGTCGTTGTTTGATTTTTGATTTAATCAGAGGGTCACCCTCACTATTTTTATATTCATCTTTAATATCTTGCTTAGACATTTTAAGATTTTTTTCATATTCATATTTTTGATAAATCCAGTCTAAGAGGGATACACAAAGTAAAACTAAAGAAGCCGCTATACCCATAATGCCAACAAGCTTTCCTACTGTTATGAGCGTCATCCACGGGCTTTTAAAAGATAGTGCTAAAACTTCCGGTAAGTTTGTCCAAATAATGATCGTTGTCACACTTCCGATAAAGCCTATCTTTAAGACAGACTTCAGTAACTCAACAATGGCTTTAACAGAAAATATCTTTTTTAACCCTTTAATAGGGTCCATCTTTTTCAAATCAAATTTCATTGGCTCTAATGTAAAGAGAAAGCCAAACTGCAGAAAGTTACCTGCCAGTGCTCCAACCACTGCAATTGCCATAATCGGTACAACTATAAAAGCCATTTGTATCAATGTTTCTGTAAATAAGTGCATCACACTGTCAATAGTTAATGTTTCGATGCGTATGTTATGAATAAAAGTTTGCCTAAAAAAAGCTAGTAGCTCGTCCCGTAAAGTTCCGGCGAAAAAAAATAAAAAGATAAATACCATAAGCATGACAATGGCACTAGTAATATCCTGACTCTTTACGACCTGTCCTTTTTTTCGAGCATCCTGACGTTTTTTAGGTGTCGCCTTTTCTGTTTTTTCCCCTGAAAAAAACTGTATATCTAAATTCAGTAGTAGTTTCATATTATCCACCACCTAAAATGGCCATTAAATCACGCATACCATAGATCATAATTGTAATGAGCTTTTGAATAACTTGAATCATTACAGCCATCATTGTAAACAACACTAAAAAACTAACACCAATTTTAATAGGGAAACCTACAACAAATATATTTAATTGGGGCACTGTTTTCGCAGTAATACCTAAAGCTAAATCGACTAAAAATAAGGTTGCCACCACAGGAGCAGCCATTTGGAATGCTATCGCGAAAACGGCTGTGAAAGTTGTGATGATGAACTGCGGAAAGTTTTCATTCGCAAAACTAGGAAATTGATCCATCGGTAA
This sequence comes from Lysinibacillus sp., assembly GCF_032093475.1. Classification (NCBI taxonomy): domain Bacteria; kingdom Bacillati; phylum Bacillota; class Bacilli; order Caryophanales; family Bacillaceae; genus Lysinibacillus; species Lysinibacillus sp. Next base: position 22,786 of record NZ_DAMDAY010000015.1, read on the forward strand.
AAATTGATAGCTATAGTAAATGCCGTTTAAAATCATATGATGCCCATCAATAGCTAGCAATAAAAGAAGTGCTAGCATATTAAAAAACTGACCAATTAATGGGCTTTGTGCACCCGTTTGTGGGTCAATGATATTGGCGATGGCAAATCCCATTTGAAAATCTATAAAGCTTCCGGCAATTTGTATTGCGGACATGATGATATAGCCAATAAGACCAAATAACAGTCCAACAAGTGCCTCTTTCATCACTAATAATATGTATTCATCATTAAAAGCAAATGGCTCAACATCCAGTGTATAATACATCATCCAAGCTAATACCAATGCGAGAGTAATTTTGACTTGTGGCGGGATGGTCCTATACGAAAAAAATGGTACTGTAACAAAAAATGCTGAAACTCGCACAAGTACTAATAAGAAAACCGTTAAATGCGGAATTAATTCATTCATGGACTCACCCTATATAACGCGTTAAATTCTCAAAAATGTCTCTCGCATAGCTAATTACTTGAGATAACATCCATGGGCCAAAAAACACAATGGCCACAAAGACAGCAATGATTTTTGGTACGAATGCTAATGTTTGCTCTTGAATGGAAGTTGTTGCTTGAAAAACACTGACCGCTAATCCAGTAACTAAGGCAACTAAAAGTAGCGGACCGCTTGTTAGAAGGATAATCATAATGGCACGCTCTGCAATGGAAATAACCAATTCACCTGTCATACTGTATCATCCCCTAAAAACTTTGTAGTAACGATTTCATAACGAGATACCAGCCATCGACGAGAACAAATAATAAAATCTTAAATGGCAAAGAAATCATTACTGGTGGTAACATCATCATCCCCATCGACATTAATGTACTTGCAACAATCATATCGATTACGAGGAATGGTATAAAAATCATAAATCCAATTTGAAATGCTGTTTTTATTTCACTCAAAGCAAATGCAGGAACGAGCATTGTCAGAGGTATTTCTTCGACTGATGCTGGTTTTTCTGCTTGATTATACGATAAAAACAAATCAAGATCTTTTTGCCTTGTATGCTTACTCATAAACTCTTTAAATGGCACACTTGCACGATCATAAGCTTCTTCCAGTCCAATTTCTTCAGCAAATAACGGCTGTAATGCCTCTTTATTAACCTCCTGAAAAGTTGGTGCCATAATAAAGAACGTTAAAAATAGTGCCAGACCGATAATCACTTGATTGGGTGGCATTTGCTGTGTAGCTAATGCCGTACGCACAAAGGATAGGACAATGACAATACGAGCAAAGGATGTCATCAAAATTAATATACTCGGTGCAAGTGATAAAACAGTTAGTAAAAGTAAGAGCTTAACAGATGTAGAGACGTTGGTAGGATCGCTATTGGAAAAAACATTGATTAAATCATTCATTTATCATCCTTCTCCTTTTGCTTCCATCTCTCTATCTCGTCACTACGCTCCTGTTTTATTTCGGATATCTTTTTTTCAAATAATGTGCCAAATGAGTCTTGCTTTTGTTCATTACGCACGCTTACTTGATCTTTTTTCTTAAATTTAGATAATACTTCTGCAATATACGGTGATGTTGCTGCAAGTTCTTGCCTTTCGTTATATAGTGCTAACAATGCTTCAACTTCTTCTGGATCAGTAATTTCACGTAACAGTTGAACGTCTTCTCCAACACCAACTAGATACAATGTCTTACCTACTTGTAAAAGCTGAACCGATTTTTGAGCACCTAACGATAAACCGCCTAAATTTTGTACCATTTGATTACGTTGGAAGTTTAAATTTCGCTTGTTTAAAAACTTCATCAATCCATAAAATAAAGCTACAACAAAAATAAGCGCCAAAACCATTTTTATGTATTCCCATGCAGATATATCTCCAGCTGCTGATACATTTGTCTCTTGTTTAGCAGCTGGATCAGTAGTATCTCCATTACAAGCTTCTGGGTTTTGAATGCAATCCGTGACACTATTCGTATCAGCGTCTGCATAGACAGAAGCTGGTGTCGGGTATAAAAACAGGAAGGTTACAAGAAATGCGAAAATCATCGTTAAACGAAATGATTTTAACATTTTCATGCAATCATCCTAGTGCTTTTTGAATCGCTTCAATTACTCGATCTGCTTGGAAAGGCTTAACGATAAAGTCCTTTGCACCAGCTTGAATTGCATCGATTACCATTGCTTGTTGTCCCATTGCTGAGCACATAATTACAGTTGCACTTGGATCAGAACCCTTAATTGCTTTAAGAGCAGCAATACCATCCATCTCTGGCATTGTAATATCCATTGTTACTAAATCTGGTTTTAATTCATTGTACTTTTCAACAGCCTGTAAACCATCTGCTGCCTCTCCAACAACTTCAAATCCATTTTTTGATAAAATATCCTTGATCATCATGCGCATAAATGCAGCATCGTCTACAATCAAAATTCTTTTAGACATGGTTAACTCCTCCAATTGAAACTATCTTAAATTATTTAAACGTTCTGCTTGACTTAAAACATCTGTAATACGAACACCAAAGTTCTCATCAATAACAACAACTTCACCCTTAGCGATTAAACGACTATTCACTAAAATATCAACCGGTTCCCCGGCTAATTTATCTAGTTCAATAATCGAACCACTTGATAGTTCTAAAATCTCTTTTACAGAACGCTTCGTACGTCCTAACTCTACAGTAACTTGCAATGGAATATCAAGTAGCATATTTAAATTTCTAGCTTCAGATTGAGAGATTACATTTGTATCGAAGCTAGCAAACTGTGCTTGTTGCACATTCACAGGTTGGGCAGGCCTTGATGGTTGCGTAAACTGTGGTTGCTCCTGATATATAGGTTGCTGCATTGGTGCTGCCGGCTGCTCATAAATTGGTTGGGCAGGTGGCGGTGTTGCAGGCGCCGATTGTTGAACAGGCGTTGGTGCAACTGGAGGTGCTTCAGGAGCAATAGTAGCAGCCACTGGTTCTTCAATTGACTCTGTTTCACCTAATAGAGATTTTACGATGTTTTGACTAAATTTAAGCGGTAAGAGCTGCATTAAATTTGAATCAATTAAATTACCAATTCGCAGTCTAAATGAAACTTTAACGAGTAAATCATCTTCTGGTATATTCTCTCGACCTTCGTCTTGTGAAATATTCATTAAATCTATTGTCGGTGGAGAGATATCCACTTTTTTGTTGAATACTGTTGACATTGATGTTGCCGCTGAACCCATCATTTGGTTCATTGCCTCTTGAACAGCACTTAACTGAATTTCACCTAAGTCTGGCTTTGGATTTAATCCATCGCCACCTAACATTAAATCAGCAATAATGGCTGCATCCGATTGTTTAATAACAAGTAAATTCATACCCGTTAAACCAATCGTGTATTCCACTTGAACAGCCACATAAGGATGAGGAAATTCCTCTTCTAATTTATTGCGATTGATCATTGAAATACTTGGTGTAGTAATATCAACTTTTTGACCTAATAACGCAGAAAGAGCTGTAGCAGAGCTTCCAAAAGAAATATTACCTACCTCACCTAATGCATCTTGTGCAAACGAATCTAGGTAATCCTCTACTCTAATTTCATTTGTTTCATCATTTGAAGAAGCTGCAGTGTCGCTGTTTTTATCTTCCAACGTCTCGCCCCTTAATAACGCTTCAATTTCTTCTTGGGAGAGCATTTCATCACTCATCTTCGTCTCCTCCTTTCAAAGGGTCGATAATCTGGATTGCTAATTTTTTACCTTGCTTACCTGGTTGAACAGTAAACTTCGGCAATGTTCCTACTTTCAATAGTAATGGGTCTTCAATTTTTTGATCTAACTGAATAACATCGCCAACTTGCATTGTAAGGAAATCTTCGATTGTGATGTCTGTTAAACCTAATTCAACTGAAAGTGGTAATTGAGCTTGTTTCACACGCGTTTCCAGCATTTTTGTTTGTTCTGGAGACATTTCTTTTGTATTGGTTTGCATCCAATAGCGAACAGAAAGATTTGGAACAATTGGCTCTAATACAACATGAGGAATACAAATATTAATCATGCCGCTTGTCTCACCAATGATTGTATTTAACGAAATGACAACAACTGTTTCATTTGGTGAAATCATTTGTAAAAATTGTGGATTTACTTCAAGCTCCACTAAAATCGGATCGATTTCCGCTACATTTTCCCATGCCTCGCGTAAATTATCGAATGAACGTTCAAAAAGGTTTGTCATAATTTTAGTTTCAATTTCAGTTAGATTATCTACATTACTATGACTCGCCCCACTACCGCCCATTAAACGATCTAACATGGAATAGGCAATGTTCGGATTTATTTCCATCAATATATTACCATCTAATGGTGGCACTTCAAACACATTAATGAGTGTCATATTCGGAATCGAACGAACAAACTCTTCAAATGGTATTTGGTCTACTGATGCAACCGTAATCTGCACATAGCTTCTAAGTTGCGCAGAGAAGAAGGTTGTCAATAATCGTGCAAAATTTTCATGTATTCGGGTCAAACTTCGGATTTGATCTTTTGAGAATCTAAGTGCACGTTTAAAGTCATATACTTTAACTTTGCGAACCTCATCCTCTTTTTTTATGTCATCTGCTGACATTTCGCCAGTTGATATAGCGGAAAGCAGCGCATCTATCTCGGATTGAGATAACACATCTCCTGCCATTTGCCCACCTCCATTTCAAGCAGTTTCTGTTTTATTGAGTGATGAAGGAGGTAAAATATACTTCCTGAACTTCTCCCTCTTGCATCAATTCATTTAACCTTGTTTTTAATGATTTTTGGAAAATTTGTTTGCCTTGCTTACCTTCTAAATCCTTTTGCTCCATTTCAGAAAGCTCTTGAATGGCAATGTTTTGCACTTGGAAAACACGCTTTGTTAATTCTGCAGCAGCATCTTTACTTGTTGTTTGAATTTTTAATGACAAGCGCACAACTCTTTTATCAGCAAGATTTGTTGTGATTTCTGGTACCTCCACCGTGGACTCTACAATCTCATCAATGGATGGCTCAACAGCTCCTGTTGGTTTATTAAATTGTGTAAGCAATACAAACAAAATAACCCCAATCAGTATGACTGCCACTAGCAAAATAATAATCATTGTTAACATTTTATTATTCTTCATCTTTTTCACCTCGTAGATGCGGGTTGGATAAAATTTGTATATTGTTATAAAAGGCAGTTACCTTTTGTCGCACCTCATCTTCACTCTCTAAAACAATTACTTTTGTTCCAGTTGTTAAAGTAATAGTCGTATCTGGGAAAGATTCGACTGTTTCTATGTATAAAGCGTTTAATGTAAATGCTTTGCCACTAAGACGTGTTAGCTCTATCATTGAAATAGGGCCGGGTCTAGCATGAGAGCCGGCCCGACCCTCCCTCATATGAAAATATGTTTTATTATTAAAAGTCCACTTTGAAAGGACTACACTATAAGATTATCGTTTTAAGTTTACTAGCTCTTGTAACACTTCATCCGAAGTAGTAATAATACGTGTATTTGCTTGGAAACCACGTTGCGCTACAATCATCTCTGTAAATTCTTCTGATAAATCTACGTTAGACATTTCAAGGAAACCAGATTGTACGGAACCAATTCCACCTACAGTTGCTACTTGAGCATATGGATCACCAGAGTTCGCTGTCACTTGATAGTAGTTGGACCCTTGTTTCTGAAGGCCACCAGCATTCGGGAATTTAACAAGTACTAGCTGTCCTGCATATTGACGGTCACCTTTGTAATCTACATACTCAACCGTACCATCTTGTCCAATAGACATAGATTGTGCTGTTGTAGGAATTCGAATTGGCGAAATATCGGCTGAAAAATCCATTTCTTCAGCGATATTTCCTTCGATATCAGAAAGACCATTATCTGCTTTTTGCTCTTCAGCTTCAGAGCCATCAATTGTATCGCCATCTGCTGAAATAGATAAAGCATCACTTGCATGACCAACTAAATATTTACCATCAGCATTTACTAAATAACCGTTTTTATCCATATAGAAATTACCAGCTCGGGTATAGAGAATATTGCTGTATCCATCTCCATCAATAATTCCGTCTTCATTAGGTGCTCCATTCGCATCACCTACCATGAAGAACCCATCACCAGAAATAGCTAAGTCTAAAACTCGAGCAGTTGTTTGCAAGGATCCCGAGCCGTGAATTGTGTCAATTGCGGAAAGTTGTGCTCCTAATCCAACTTGGATTGAGTTTACACCACCACGTGTTTGCGTTGGTGCAGATGCTCCTGTTTGCATTTGAGAGACTAAATCTTTAAAAACAACTCTTCCTTTTTTAAAGCCGTATGTATTAACATTCGCGATGTTATTACCAATAACATCTAGCTTTGTTTGGAAGTTTTTAAGACCTGAAATACCTGAATACATAGAACGTAACATAAGTTGTCGTTCTCCCTTCATTTTTTATGTGTGAGCCTCTATCAATCAGCATCACTAAGGCTTCCTTACGTAAGAAGGTCCGGCCTTTATAGTACAATCGTGCCATCAATATTTGTAAATAGCTGTTGCTTTGCTTCCGTGCGATCCATTGCTGTAATGACAGTCGCGTTTTTAGCACTGATAATTAAAGCTGCTTGATCCATCAAAACTAATGGTTGTTTGACACCTTTTGAGCGTGCTTCAAATACCTTATCCGATACAACCTGCCATTCTTGTTCAGAGATATCGATTTTGCGCTCCATCATTCGTTCATGCGCATGCTTGCTCACCTTTAGCTCTTGCTTTGCCGCTTCTTGTAAATGCGCTTTAAACGAAGATTGCTGTGAATTGAGTGATGTAGGCTGTGTTGTGCGAATAGATGGATGCAAGGGTACACGATGAATTGAAAACTTATCCATCACTTTTCTCCACCTTTATTCGCTAATTACAGTAAAATCTTTATCTGTTAGTTTTTTATCATTATCTAAAACGTAATAAATGACGCCATCTTTATTTGAAACAGAAACGATTCGCCCTTGTAATTCTTGTTCTCCATCTTTATACGTCACATTTTTACCAATCAATTTACTTGCCTGCACGAGTGGAGATTCTGTAGCTGTGTTATCACCAGTGGTATTTGTTCCAGAGCCACCTAAGATTCCTGAAATATTGCCCGGAGTTATTTCTTTCCCATCAGCTAAAACGAATACAACACTTCCATCAACAAATTTAAGGGACTCGATAACGCCTGTTCCTTCATTAACAACAGGATTCCCTTTTTCATCTTTCTCTTCTGTAATTTCATGCCATTTAACTTCTTTGCCAACAAATGTCGAATAACTCATCATTTGTGTTTGTTGCTGTGATGCTAGTAAAGATTCCATGGCCTTTGTCATGTTTTGCATTTGCTCTAAAGAAGAAAACTGTGCCATCTGAGAAATAAATTCTCGGTCATCCATCGGATTCGTAGGATCCTGATGCTGTAATTGTGTTATTAACAATTGTAGAAAGGCATCCTTACCAAGTTCACTATTACCTGTTTGCTTCGTAGGTTTTCTATAATTAGAGTAATAAAGGTCGTCTGTTATAGCCTGATTGGTCGCTTTCGTCGTAGTTGCATCTGCCATTGTTACACCTCCTCATTGATTAAATAGTCACTAAAGGATAATCCTTCATCGTCATCATTATTGTTTTGTTCTTGCTCATCATCTTGCTGCTGCTTAAAGAAATTATTGAAGAAGCTTTGATCCCGTTGTTGACGATCCGCATCCTGCAGTGATTGTGCGATATCCAGACGATCCACTTGAATGTTTTGCTGAACAAACGCTTGCTTTAACTGGTGTGCTTGACTGTCAAGTAACTCACGTCCATGAGCTGTAGAAGCTAGTAGACGAGCTGTCAGTACACCATCATTTTGGACAAGTTCAATACGAACGGTCCCTAGGTTTTCCGGATACAGTTTAATCGTTAAACGAGTGATCCCTTGTGCATTAGAAATTTGTGCTCTATTAATTATGGCTTGCATTTCTTTTAATAAA
>NZ_DAMDAY010000015.1:30791-43600 GCF_032093475.1 Lysinibacillus sp.
TTTGGCAGTTGGTAATGTTACCTGGAATGTATCTGGTTTTGTTTGAACGGTTTGTGGTGTCACCATATCATTCGTACTTGTCTCACTCTGCTTCGTTACTTGGACTTGCTGAAAACCTTGTAGTGGGAAAGTTATTGTTGTTTTTGGTGATACTTGTGTTCCTACTTGCGTTTGCAATGACGTTAAAATATCTTTAACCGAAGATAACAAGTTTTCTTGGTTTGATGTTAAGTCCGTTTTCTGTCCTACCAATTGGGCTAGCTTCAACACTTGAAGAAGCTGTGTTGCCTCTTTCGGTGTTACTTGACCTTCCCCCTGTAATGCAGTACCTATTTGTGCTTGTAGGATCGGGGCTTGTGCATCCACTAATGATAATAGCTCCCAAACATCACTAGCTTCCTTTTCCTCTCCTAGCAGCTGTTGAACTACTTTTTGCAGTTGCTCTTCATCAATACCTAAGGCGTTTAATATATTGTCTAAATTAAGCATTTCATCCATCGCCACTGCTTTTCCGTCTTCACCAAGCTGAAGCATTAATAAACCATCATCATGGGGGATCCCTAGTAAATCTAGTACTTCCTCCATTGACCCAGCATATAAAATAGATTGTAAATCATCTAGCTCATTTGTTACAGTTGTCTGCGAGGATTGGTTTGTTTGCGTTGAAGACGACATCATTTGGCCAAAAACCGTCCCGAATTTTGATATATTATCTTTAGACGATGTTCCATTGATCTTGCCTTCCGTACTACTAACTGTTGTTGGTTTTGTTGTTTTAGTAGGCGCTGCTTTAGTCATCATTTGCATCATTGCTACATCCATTGTTGTTTCACCCCCTTTCACGAATCCTATTGTTTAGCCATCAGTTCAGTATATTTTGCTGCATCTTTAGCATCCATTTTCTCTAATATAGCTGCTAATTTATCAGGCTTTAAATTCGTTAAAATTCGTAGTGCTTCTGTATCACTCATATTGATCAACACAGGTGCCGCTGCTTTAGGAGACATCTTATCAAACGTCGATAAAATATCGTTGAAATCACGCTTTACTTCATCTTGCTCTCGATTCAATTTTTCTATTTCAAACTGAAGCTGTTCTTTTTCTGTCATTAGCTTCTCTTTTTCGGTTGTTGTTGTATCTAGCTTCTTTTGTAGCTGTGTAATTTCTGCTTCTTTTTCTTGTATCTCTGCCTGTAAATTGACTATTTTAGAGTCGTTATTAACGACAGCATCTTTTGCTTGTTGCTCTTCTGTTGGCATAAAAGGTAAACTACCTATCGCTTTTTTTCCTAAATCAAATACATTCGTATTCATTAACGTTGCCACAACAAGTAAAACTGCTACTACAAACATAATTGGCAGTACAATCCAAGTAAAAAACTTTAAAAAGCCCCCCTTTTTTTTCTTTGGTTGCTCTTCTATTAAATCTGCTGTTAATCGATTGTCTTTTTTCGCCATGAAATCACCTGATTTCTCTCTTGTTATACGTTTGTAATGAAATTTCGTCTAAAAAAAGGCTCTCTATACGATCTTGCTCTTGTCGGAATAGCTTAAAATCCTTTTCTCTCATTTTTTCAAATTTACGTACTTCCAAGTTTTTTTCTAATAATTTTTCTTCGTGCCAATTCATCTTTGCTCGAGCTTGTATCACTTTCTGTTGCACATCTGCAATTGTTTTCTCAAGACTATCAATAAAACGACTATAGTGATGAATTTCATCAATAGATGAGCCGATCGTTAACCGCTCCTGCTGAAACGCAATTAAATCCTCTTTCTTTTTCAGTAATTCATATAATTTTGTTGCTATTTCTTCAAAAGAACGGACAGCTTCCTTATAAGCCATTTCGGTTTCGTTTTTTTCTTGCTCACGAATAGTTAATACTTTTTCAAAACGATACACATAACTGACCATCTATTTTCCACCACCGTTCGATAATGTTATTAATTCGTTTACACTCTCTTCTAATGTTACTTTGTCTAAGTAACCTTGTTTAAGATAAGTTGTAATGAGAGGTTCATAATAAATTGCTTCATCAATTTCTTTAGATGTTCCTCTTTTGTAAGCACCAATATTGATCAAATCCTCTGATTTGTCATATGTATAATAGAGCTCTCTTAATCGCTCAGCAGCTTTTTTATGTTCTGGCTCTGCAACATGATTCATTAGACGGCTCACGCTTTTTAAGACATTTATCGCTGGATATTGACCTTTATTGGCAAGGTTTCGATCCAATACAATATGTCCATCTAATATCCCTCGGACCGTATCCGCAATTGGTTCATTCATATCATCACCATCTACTAAAACTGTATAGAATGCTGTAATTGAACCTTTTTCATTCGTACCTGTACGTTCTAATAATTTTGGTAATATCGCAAATACAGAAGGCGTGTAACCTTTTTGTGCAGGGGGTTCCCCCGTGGCTAGTCCTATTTCTCGTTGTGCCATAGCAACACGAGTAACGGAGTCCATCATAAGCATGACATTTAAGCCACGATTTCTAAAATATTCGGCAATCGCTGTAGCAGTAAATGCCCCTTTAATTCGCATGAGTGCTGGTTGATCTGAAGTGGCTGCTACAACAATAGAGCGACTTAAACCTTCAGACCCTAAATCACGTTCTATAAATTCACGGACCTCTCGACCACGCTCTCCAATTAGTGCAATGACATTTAAATCAGCTTGGGTATTTCTCGCAATCATACCAAGTAACGTACTTTTCCCAACACCAGAACCAGCGAATATCCCAACACGTTGACCATTCCCAACTGTTAACATGCCGTCAATAGCTTTAACCCCTACTTCGAGTCTTTCATTGATTGGTGGACGTGTCAGTGGATTTGGTGGATCTTGCTCAGTCGGAACTGTCATTAGCCCCTTCGGTAATAAGGTACCATCGATTGGATTCCCCATAGAATCCAATACTTTACCAATTAATTCAGGTCCCACCTTTACCTCTAATGGAGCTCCCGTCCCTTCAACAAGGCAGCCTATCGATATTTCACGTAAAGAGGTGAAAGGCATTAAGATCACAATTTCATCTTTAAAACCCACAACCTCTGCTAAAATAATCTGGTGACCGTTATTTATTGTATCCACATGAATTTTACAAACATCACCAATGGAACTATCTGGACCTTGCGACTCAATCATCAAGCCGACAACTCTAGTTACTCTACCAAACTTTTTAAACGTAGGTATATGAGGAATATGTTCGATTAATTGAGCCGTTTTCATCAAGATCATTCCTTACTTTCTAATATTTCATGTAGCTTTAACCTAAGCTCATTCAATTGCTCATCAATACTAACCATAATACGACCATGATTTGTTTCAATATAGCAATCTGTTTCATTCTCCAAATCTTCATTTACAAAAATCATAAACGGTACGTCAATTGGGAACATTTCTGCTAATTCATCACGGTTGGCTGTAATTAAAGCATAATAAGCTGGAGAAACATAAATTTTAATTTCTTTCATTTCTCTTGCTTCTTTTAATCCTCTGCGTACAATCGACACAAACAGTTCGCTATTCTGTTCTAATGACGTGCCAATAATTCGTTCAGCAGCAGTTAGACCAAGCTCTAAAATAACTGCTTCTTGATCATCAATATATTTTTGAGCATTTTCTTTAGCTTGAATAATAATTTCATTTGCTGTTTGAAGAGACTGGGCCATCGCTTCAGTAGCTTTGTTCATACCATCTTCATAACCTTGCCCAAATCCTTCATCATAAGCTTCTTGAACTCGATTTGGTCTCTCTTCTTCCCAACTGAGTTTCAAGTGTTCAATCTCTTGAAAGTGCATTTGCTTTTCTTGTTCAAACTTCTCACGCTCTGTTTGCAGCATAGATCTAGCTTCTGCAAGTAACTGATCTCGCTCTGCCAATATGTCATCCATTGATAATTCATACTGTCGCGGCATATCAACTTGTTCAGGCTCAATCGGCTCAAACATATCACGGATTTGTATTTCCTTAACATTATCGCTATCGGATTGTGTGTAAATAGAACGGATGATTCTAGACAATGACGTCATCTCCTCCACCACGAGCAATGATAATCTCTCCAGCATCCTCTAGACGACGAATAACAGCAACAATTCGAGATTGTGCTTCCTCTACATCACGTAATCGTACAGGTCCCATAATCTCCATTTCTTCTTTAAAGGTTTCCGCCATACGTTGTGACATATTGCGGAAAATAATATCTTTCACTTCTTCACTTGATACCTTCATTGAAAGCAGTAAGTCTTCATTTTCACAATCGCGAATAACACGCTGTATAGAACGATTGTCGAGTGTAACGATATCTTCGAACACAAACATACGTTTCTTGATTTCCTCTGCAAGCTCTGGATCTTGTATTTCGAGTGCATCTAGGATTGTTTTTTCTGTTTGTCGATCTACACCATTTAAAACTTCAACGACTGCATCAATACCACCCGTTTCCGTGTAATCCTGTGTCACGGTTGACGATAATTTACGTTCTAACACAGATTCAATTTCACTAATCACTTCTGGGGAAGTCGACTCCATAACCGCAATACGTTTAGCAATATCAGCTTGTACTTCCTGTGGTAATGAAGATAAAATAACACCCGCTTGCCCCGCCTCTAAATAGGAGAGAATCAGGGCAATTGTTTGTGGATGTTCATTTTGGATAAAGTTGAAAATTTGTGCTGGATCAGCTCTTCGTGCAAAATCAAACGGACGCACTTGCAAAGAAGAAGTTAAACGATTAATAATCGTTTGTGCTTGTTCAACTCCGAGCGCTTTTTCTAAAACAGTTTTCGCATAGCCAATACCACCTTGTGTGATATAGTCTTGTGCTAGTGCGATATTATGAAATTCTTCGATAATCTCTTCTTTAACATTTGCTTCTACTTTTTTAACACTCGAAATTTCTAAAGTTAAACGTTCAATCTCTTCCTCTGTTAAATGTTTATAAACAGAAGCTGAAACCTCAGGCCCTAATGATATTAACAAGAGTGCGGCCTTTTGTTTTCCGGTTAATTCCTTTTCTTTCTTGGACACAGCCGAACCTCCTAGTTAGTCTTCAGCAATCCAACTACGCAGTAATTTCGCAAAATCATCTGGCTTTTCTTTAGCCATTTTTTCAAGCTGCTTACGACGCATTGTAGCTTCCGTTTCAATTTCTTCATTAATATCATCAATCATTAATTCTTCTTGTTCTTCTAGGATACTTAGCTCTTCTTCTTCCTTCGCACGTTTACGTGAACGGATAATAAAGAACGCAAGTAGTAAAATAACGGCTAATAAGATACCGCCAATAACCCAAACCCACCATGGAATAACAGGCTTTTCGTCAGCAATCTCTGTTGCCTTACCGTATAGTGGTTGTACAGATACGGCTACTTTTTCATCAATTTGCTCTTGTGTAAGTTCTGCTGCAACGTCTTTGGAGATCGTTGTACGAACAATCGTACTTAAAATTTTCTCAATATCTTCACGGACACCATCTGGTAACGATGCTGCGTCAGCCGCTGTCGGTGGTTCAACAATGACTTGAATCCCAATATCTTGAATTTTATAAGGAGCTTCTTGGATGTCTTTACGGATACGGTTTACATCATTATTAATCGTCTCTTCTGTACGTTCATAATCCCCGTTCCCCGTAGCACCTTCGTTATAAGTAGTAAAGTTATCAGTAGTTGTTTCAGCTTCAGGTGTTCCAGCTGCTGCTGCTCCAGTACCAGAATATTGCTCTGTAATTCGTTGAGCACTAATCGCAATACCTTCCATATTTTCCTCATCAACAGGTGTCACAAGATTTTCTTCTCGATTTTCTTTTTTGAAATCAATATCTGTTGTGACAGAAACCATCACTTTATCTTGTCCCATTAATGTGCCAAGCATATTTTGTACTTGACGCTGTAGATCACGTTCAACTAATTTCTTCATTTGTAATTGACCTTCAGCAGTTGTTGTAGAAGTTCCATCTGCTGTGGCGGCATTCAAATCAAAGTACTCTGAGAATTGGTTAGAGATCACAATATTATCAGTTTTTAAATTTGGAATACTTTTGGACACCAAATTGTACATAGTAGTAATTTGCTGTTCTGTGAATTTATAGCCGGGGTCTGTATTTAATACAATAGATGCTGTTGCCTCTTCTTGAACATCCGTAACGAATACCCCTTCTTCTGGGACAGTAATCATTACTTTTGCATCTTTAACACCTTCTAAATTTTTAAAAAGCTTTGCAATTTCTGTTTCAGTAGCTGCTTTTTTAAGTAGGTTAAATTCATTATCTGTCATACCAAATCCTGAACTATTAGCAAATGAGTAATCAATTGTACCTGTCTGTGGATACCCCTCTGAAGCTAATTGAACTAATAAGGCGTCAACTTGCTCTTCTGGCACCAAAATAGATGTTCCACCTGGAGCAATTTGATAGGTTACACCTTGAGAATCTAACGCTTCTTTTACTTGTCCAATCTCCCTTGTCGATAAATCTTTATAAAGTGGAACATATGTAGTTTTTGAAGCAAAAAATGTCACAATGGCAGCTAGTGCGATTACTCCTACTAGGGATCCAATCATAACTATTTTTTGCTTTTTACTTCGACTCGTCCAAAATTGACTAGTGTCGTTCTTTATTTTCGTCAATCGTTCATTCATTATGAATCCTCCGGTTATAGTGAATAACCTAGCCATCAATAATTTGCGAACATAATGAGCCCACTATATAGTGGTTATTAATCTATTTTGAAAAGGAGTCTCCTTATCTAATAATAAAATTAAACACTCATGCGCATTATTTCTTGGTAAGCTTCAATCACCTTATTGCGAACTTCAATTGTTGCGTTTAATGTAATGCTTGCCTTTTGTGATGCAATCATCACTTCGTGCAACTCTACGTCTTCACCTTTAATCAGTTTTTGAGTATATGTATCAGAAGTTATTTGCTGATCATTCACTTTAGAAATCGCTTCTTTTAACGAGTTCGCGAAGCTTTGTTGGGCTTCATAAGGTGTTGTATTAAGTTTATTTGTTTCATTTACAACCTGAGTAGGTGTCATTAGCGAAACGGACGAAATAGCCATTATGTATCTTCCTTTCTACTTAGTTTATTTACCAATCTCTAAAGCCTTAGTAAGCATTGATTTATTTGCATTAAACACAGTTATATTCGCTTCATAGGAGCGCGTAGCTGACATTAAGTCAACCATTTCTTTTAATGGATCAACGTTCGGCATATTGACATAACCATCTGCATTTGCATCTGGATGAGTTGGGTCATAAACAAGTTTAAAAGGTGTTTCTTGATCTTCAGAAATACGAGTAACTTTGACACCATTACCAACACCACTTTTGGCGTTTTTACCAAGTGCAACATTCAAAAATTTTGAAAATTGTCCTTCTTGTGCACTGAACGTAACAGACTTACGTCGATATGGTTCCCATTCCCCATTCACTTGACGAGCGCGAGTTGTATCCATATTAGCCATATTAGAAGAAATGACATCCATGCGTAATCGTTGCGCTGTTAAAGCAGAGGCAGTGGTATTCATCCCGTGAAATATAGACATCTATTACTTACCTCCTTTAATTACAGTATTTAATGTATTTAATTTTCCATTTACACGATCAATTAAAGCATTGTAATAAATTTGATTCTCAGCTAATTTCGCCTGCTCAGCATCCATGTCTACAGCATTTCCGTTATTCCTATATCGCAGATTCTCAACATTATTGACACCAGGTGTAGATTGTCGAATCGTGAAATCATAATGTCTACTATCAGTACGATAAGCAGAGATAGCTATACTTTTTTGTTCTTCCAACATACCCTTAAAACTAACATTTTTCGCCTTATAATTAGGCGTATCGACATTCGCAATATTATTTGCGATTGTTTTATGATTCAAAGTTGCATAGGAAAGTCCTTTTTCCAGGCTACTAATAGTTCCTCCAAATAAATTCAAAACTGTTCACCTCATTTTATTCCAATTTATGTACTTGTTAATTTATCCAATAATACAATTGTAATTAAGATGATACCTAGTGTCTATTGTCTTTTGTCACTTTTTGATAGTCTATATGCCCTATTTTTTATCCCACTAAACCGTGACAAAACTTCCGGAACCCTTTCGTCTCTAGGCTTCACGGAAGGATAGTATACATCTAGTTATTTTACACTATTTCGACAGTGTTTACGCTTTTAGTATTAAATACGCCTTTTTTTGAGCTTTATCGCCTTTTTATTAACTTATAAATAAAGGTCCCTTTTTACTAGTTCATTCATTACGAAAGTATTTTACAAATGAACATTTCACAATTTGTTCACTATATTCTAAAGTAACATACTAGAAAATTATATGTGCTAATGGTAGTGACAAATTGTTGAACAATATTAGGAAGAAAGAAACAAAAAGTATCATGTTTCAATATTTTTGTATAATTTCTAAAAGAGCATATAGTGCAAATACAAAAACTGAAGATACTTTTGCATAAAAAAAGCGCCTAGATTTACTCTAGAGCTTCGAACAGTAGACAATCTCAAGAAGTTTGAAAGTTTTTATTTTGATAAACTCAATGGCTAGACGCTTTCAATCGGCGAGTCGTGTTGGCTCCTCTCTTTTCTTTTATCTACTTATATTAAATAACACTACACAAAGTGAAAAGAAACCTTGAACGAATTTTTGTGCTAGATGAAAAGCATGGACAAGATAAATATCTATAAGATGGTTAAGATAGTGAGCTTATTTTTCTAAAATTTAAAGAAGCTAATCATCCGGTCGTGGCTGGTCCTTTAATAAACCACTAATGCTACAAGGTATTATATGATAAAAGGAATCGAAAATGAAGTCCCGATTCCTTTTACCAACAGTTCGAAAGCGCCTAGAATTACTCTAGACGCTTTCATCTGTATTATTATTTCATTTTAATTTCTGCTAAAGCATTTAAGAATTTATCATTTAGTACTTTAATATAAGTACCTTTCATACCTAAAGAACGAGATTCAATTACACCAGCAGATTCAAGTTTACGTAATGCATTTACAATTACTGATCTTGTAATACCCACTCGGTCAGCAATTTTTGAAGCAACTAATAAACCTTCATTGCCATCAAGTTCTTCAAAAATATGTTCAATCGCTTCTAACTCACTGTATGAAAGGGAATTGATAGCCATTTGTACGACAGCTTTGCTACGAGCCTCTTCTTCAATTTCTTCAGATTTCTCACGTAAAATTTCCATACCAACTACGGTTGCACCGTACTCCGCTAAAATTAAATCATCATCTTCAAATTGAGAAGATAAACGAGCAAGAATCAGTGTTCCTAAACGCTCTCCACCACCAACGATTGGTACGATAGTTGTTAAAGCATTTTGGAATAAATCTTTATTTTCTACAGGAAAAGCAGTATGTTCGTTATTGATATCTAAATTCGATGATGTTTCAGAAATCGTAAATAAGCTATGAGTGTATTCTTCTGGGAATTGTCGCTCTTCGAACATTTTCTTCATACGTTCGTTTTCAATTTGTTGGTGAATTGAAATACCTAATAATTTACCTTTACGGCTTAAAATATAGACATTACTATCAATAATATCTCCTAAAGTATCAGCCATTTCTTTAAAGTTTACCGGCTTACCAGCAGAAGCTTGAAGCATCGAGTTAATTTTACGTGTTTTTTCTAATAAATTCATTATATGTTCCTCCTATAAATAATCCGAAGAGTATTTACTAAATATTCTAAAGGTTTTTAATACTGAATGATACTAATTCACTTTACCCTACAGTATAAATTGTGATAAATCTTTGTTTTTTACTATACCCGCAAGTTTTTGATCAACATACGCAGCATTGATTGGGATACTTGCTGGTGCAATTTCAGATGCTTCAAACGATAGCTCTTCAAGTAAACGTTCTAAAATCGTGTGTAAACGACGGGCTCCGATATTATCTGTTTCCTGATTAACCTCTGTTGCTATTTCAGCAATTCGCTCAATAGCATCTGTTGTGAAATGAATTTCCACGCCTTCTGTTTCTAATAATGCTTTGTATTGCAAAATAAGCGATTGATCTGGCTCTTGCAAAATTCTTACAAAGTCTTGTTTTGTTAATTTTTCTAGCTCTACACGAATTGGGAAACGGCCTTGTAATTCAGGAATTAAATCCGATGGCTTCGACATATGGAATGCACCTGCTGCTACAAACAGCATATAATCGGTTTTCACTGCTCCATATTTCGTAGTGACAGTAGATCCTTCTACAATTGGTAGAATATCTCGTTGAACACCTTCACGTGAGACATTTGCTGAAGTGTTTCCTTCTTTACTAGCAATTTTATCGATTTCATCAATAAAAATGATACCCGATTGTTCTGCTCTAGTAATAGCTTCTTGTGCCACTTCGTCAGCATCTATCAGTTTATTTGCTTCTTCTATAGTTAAAATACGGCGTGCATCTTTCACTTGCACACGGCGTTTTTTCTGTTTTTTCGGCATTAAACTAGATAACATATCCTGCATGCCGCTATTCGCAGACATATCCATTCCAGTTCCTTGAAGCGCATCAAAAATTGATGGATTTTGTTCTGTAACTTCTACAGTAACCCATTCATTTTCTAATTTACCATTGCGTAAATCAATGGCAATTTGCGCGCGCTTAGAGCGTACCTCAGCTTCATCAGTTGATGAATCGTCAGTTGATGATTGTTCTTTCCCACCGAATAACATTTCAAATGGATTTTGCATCGCCTGTTTTTTCCTTAAAGAAGGCACTAAAAGTTTGACGATTGCTTCATTTGCTAATTCCTCAGCTTGTTCCTTAACAGACTCCATCATTTCTTCCTTAACTAAACGATGTGAGGCTTCTACTAAGTCACGAACCATTGATTCAACATCTCGACCTACATAGCCTACCTCTGTAAACTTTGTCGCTTCAACTTTTACAAAAGGAGCATTTGTAAGCTTCGCAATTCTTCTGGCAATTTCCGTTTTTCCGACACCAGTTGGACCAATCATTAAAATATTTTTCGGAATAACTTCAGCCTTCATATCATCATTTAACAACGAACGACGATAGCGATTGCGCAACGCAATGGCTACTGCTCGCTTAGCTTCATTCTGCCCAACAATATAGCGATCTAAATGCTCAGTAATTTGTCTTGGCGTTAAATTTTTTTGCGTCATTAGTTCAGCGCCTCCACGATAATATTATGATTCGTAAATACACATATTTCAGCAGCTGTTTCTAATGCCGCTTCTGCAATTTCACGAGCAGTCATCGTTTCACCTGCATATTTTTTCAAAGCTCTGCCCGCAGATAATGCATAGTTTCCACCAGAGCCAATTGCCAAAATACCATCATCTGGTTCAATTACTTCTCCTGTACCTGAAACAAGTAGTAATGTCGTTTTATCCATTACTAATAACATTGCTTCCAGCTGACGAAGCATTTTATCACCACGCCACTGCTTTGCCACTTCTACTGCAGCACGTTGTAAATTACCGTTATATTCATTTAGTTTGCCTTCAAACATTTCAAACAGTGTAAAAGCATCAGCAACGGAACCTGCAAAACCCGCAAGGACCTGCCCATTAAACAGACGTCTGACCTTCCTTGCTGTACCCTTCATCACAACTGCATTTCCCAATGTTACTTGGCCATCACCAGCCATGGCACATCCTCCGTTATGATGAACCGCAAATATCGTTGTCGCATGAATTTGTCCCATATGCCTTCCTCCTTAGCTCTATTATGCCCTTGGATGAGCATTCATATATGTTTGACGAAGATGCTCTTTTGTTACATGTGTGTAAACTTGTGTAGAAGATAAATGAGAGTGACCTAATAACTCCTGCACCGTTCGCAAATCAGCGCCATTATTCAATAAATGAGTGGCAAAAGTATGGCGAAGCATGTGTGGGTAAATTTTCGTATGGAGTGAGGCCTTGTCAATCATTTCGTTTAAAATATGACGTACCCCTCGAGGCGTAAGTTCCCCACCGCGCATATTGACAAACAACTGCTGATGACTGGTCTTTTTCATCAATCGAGGACGAGCTTGCTCTATGTAGTCCTGCATTGCTAAACTCGCAAATTGACCAAATGGAATAATTCGTTCTTTTCGACCTTTACCCATTACTCGTATGATTGAATAATGAAAATCTACATCCTCTACTTGAATAGAAGTCAGTTCACTTACACGTATACCTGTAGCATATAACAGCTCTAATATAGCTATATTTCTCAATGATTTCAAATCATCACCAGTATTCGCATCAAATAGCTGCTTCAATTCTACTTCGTAGAAAAAATTTGGTAAACGAGATTCTTTTTTAGGGTGATAGAGCGAACGGAATGCTCCGTCATCTAATCCGTATTGTCTATTTAGAAAGCGAAAAAAGGAACGGATCGAGGAAATCTTTCTAGAAATAGAAGCCCTTGCCCTTTTTTCTTCATACAACTTTGTTACATAAAGACGTGCATGTATATATTCAACACTCGCTAAATCATCGATTCCCTCCGTTTGTAAAAAGGTTAAAAAATCTAGCAGGTCTGATTCATATTCTCGCACTGTATGAACAGAGAAGTTCTTTTCAACTTGGATGTAAAGCATGAACTGTTCGAGTGCATCTTGGGACGAAACTAACATGGAAAGATTCACCACCAATGATTTATTAATAATTTTCTCAAATGACTGACACCTGTAATATAACGGATATATATATCTTTGTCATCTCTTACAAGTTTGCATCGTTTTGCTCATCATTAATAAACATACATATTGACACTAAACCTATCTTCGTAATATAGCAAGTGTAAATAG
>NZ_DAMDAY010000015.1:43610-46278 GCF_032093475.1 Lysinibacillus sp.
AATAGTTATATTTTGAGAAAATGTCCATACAAAATAATAAAATACGTCTAATTAAGCATTTTGTCTACAAAAAGAAAAAGCCTCTAAGAGTATATCAACTTTTAGAGGCTTTTGGCAATCAAATTGTTTGTGAATTCACAAAATTTCGAATTGTGCTTAAAGCACGTGTTGCATGCATTTCAGCACGTTCCGGTTTAGAACGGCGTCCTGGTGGTAACTCAGGGAATATACCGAAGTTAACATTCATCGGCTGGAAGTTTTTCGATTGAGCTTCTGTTATATAACGGGCCATACTTCCTAATGCCGTTTCAAATGGGAAAATAATCGGGTCTTGCCCTAATGCTAAACGAGCAGCATTAATTCCTGCAATTAACCCACTTCCTGCTGATTCAACATACCCTTCTACGCCTGTCATCTGACCTGCAAAGAAAATGTTTTTGCGTTCACGAAGTTGATATGTCTTTTCTAAAACTTTTGGAGAGTTGATGAATGTATTACGGTGCATAACACCATAGCGTACAATTTCCACATTCTCTAATCCAGGGATTAGCTGTAGTACTTCCTTTTGCGGCCCCCATTTAAGATGCGTTTGGAAACCAACAATGTTATAAAGGGTGCCAGCTGCATCATCTTGACGAAGTTGCACAACAGCATAAGGACGTTTCCCTGTTTTTGGATCTTCAAGACCTACTGGTTTCATAGGACCAAATAACATCGTTTTCTCGCCGCGCGCAGCCATAACTTCGATCGGCATACATCCCTCAAAATATATTTCTTTTTCAAATTCTTTCAATGGAACAACTTCCGCTTCTATTAATGCTTGACGGAAACGATCAAATTCTTCTTTTGTCATAGGACAGTTTAAATATGCTGCTTCACCTTTATCATAACGAGACTTCAAATAAACTTTATCCATGTCTATACTATCTTTTTCAATAATGGGTGCTGCTGCATCGTAAAAGTATAAATAATCTAAGCCAGTTAAGCCTTGAATTTTCTCAGCTAAAGCTTTTGAAGTCAATGGACCTGTTGCAATAACTGTAATACCTTCAGGAATTTCAGTAACTTCTTCATGAATAACCTCCACTAGTGGGTGGTTTTTTACAGCCTCAGTTACATATCCCGCAAATTCATGACGATCTACTGCTAATGCGCCGCCAGCAGGTACTGAGCACTGATCTGCAGCTTTTAAGATAACAGAATCTAACAAACGCATTTCTTCTTTAATAACGCCTACGGCATTTGTTAAACCATTTGCACGCAATGAGTTAGAACAAACAAGTTCTGCAAACTTATCCGTATGGTGCGCTGGCGTTTGCTTTACTGGACGCATCTCATAAAGTTTAACTTTTACACCACGCTTAGCAATTTGCCAAGCTGCTTCACTACCTGCAAGTCCCGCTCCAATTACATTTACTACTTGTTCAGCCATGTTTCTTACCATCTTCCTATCTATCATTGAGTTGGTGTCTCTTCATAGTCACACTTTGTACATTGAATTTGGACACCTTTTTTTATCTTTTTCTCTACTAATAATGCACTACATTTCGGGCATGGTCTACTAATTGGCTTGTCCCATGATACAAATTCACATTCAGGGTATTGGTTACAACCATAGAACAGTCGTTTTGTTTTACTTTTTCGCTCTACAATTTCGCCCGTTTCACAGGAAGGACATTTCACACCAATAGGTTTCATAATAGCTTTTGTATTTCTACAGTCCGGGAAGTTCGAGCAAGCCATAAATTTGCCATATCGTCCAAGCTTATAAACCATCGGGGATCCACAAAGCTCGCAATCCTCTCCAGCAGGTTCATCTTTAATCACTACTTTTTCCATAGCCTCATCTGCATGTTTTACATGAACTTCAAAGTCTTTATAAAACTCTTCCACAACATTTTTCCATTGACGATTGCCTTCTTCAATATCATCTAGATCTTGTTCCATTTGTGCTGTGAATTCGATGTTTATGATATCCGGGAAAAATTCTAGTACGAGTTGGTGTACAATTTCACCTAGCTCTGTTGGCATAAAGCGTTTAGCATCTAATACAACATAGCCACGGCGCTGAATTGTATCGAGGGTCGGTGCATATGTGGATGGGCGCCCAATACCTAGTTCTTCCATTGTTTTAACAAGTCGCGCCTCTGAATAACGTGGTGGTGGCTGTGTAAAATGTTGCTTAGGCTCGATTTCAAGCGATTTTACTTGATCACCAATTTCCATTTCAGGCAAAAGTTTTGTCGTCTCTTCTGTCTGATCATCAGTACCTTCGATATACAGTTTCATAAAGCCAGCAAATTTGACTTGTGAGCCATTCGCTCGGAATAAAACATCACCGTTTTGAAGATCAACTGCTACCGTATCTAATATTGCTGGAGCCATTTGGCTGGCGATAAAGCGCTCCCAAATTAAGCGATATAAACGTAACTGATCACGGCTAAGAACAGTCTTCAATTCATCTGGTGTACGCATTGTGCTTGTTGGGCGTATTGCTTCATGAGCATCCTGCGCATTCGAAGCCTTCTTCGTTTGCTTTATCTCAGTAGCAATATATTCTTTACCATACTTTCCTTCAATATAAGTAACCGCTTCCGCTTTAGCCGTATCTGAAATACGTGTTGAATCGGTACGCATATATGTGATTAACCCGACTGTTCCTTCTTTT
>NZ_DAMDAY010000016.1:0-45019 GCF_032093475.1 Lysinibacillus sp.
GCTGGACTTGTGCTATTTATCATGTTACGTCCTGATCCTTTAGAAATTGCCAAAGCTATTGAAGCACACAAGCACAAAATTAAAGCAAATAAAACACCAGCCATGCAAACATCAGGCAATAAAAAAGGCCTAGCAGTAGGGGCAACGGTTATGGTTTTAACGCAAATTGTCATGGTTGCGATTATGACGATGACACCAGTACATATGAAACATCATGGCCATGGTTTAGCAGAGGTAGGCATTGTTATCGGGTTTCATGTAGGTTCCATGTATCTTCCTTCACTCATTACAGGTATCCTTGTCGATAAAATTGGACGGACAGCTATGAGTATTGCCTCAGGTATTACACTGCTATTTGCTGGTTTAGTGGCCGCGTTTGCACCGAGCGATTCGATGGTGTTACTCATTGTGGCACTTTCTTTACTCGGATTGGGTTGGAATTTCGGTTTAATTAGTGGGACAGCTCAAATCGTCGATGCGACAGAGCCTTCCATACGTGCAAAAACACAAGGAAAAATGGATGTCTTGGTTGCATTGGCAGGTGCATCAGGTGGGGCGCTATCCGGTATGGTAGTGGCGAATGCAAGCTATGCAGCATTATCCTTAGCGGGAGGGCTATTGTCTCTAGTACTTATTCCTGTAGTTATTTGGTCGAGAAGAGCGGCTTAAAAAGGAGAGAAGAAATTGGCATCTAATCTAATTATCATTCGAGGAAATTCTGGCAGTGGCAAAACGACAATCGCTAAAAGTCTTCAACATCATCTTGGACATGGCACGCTTGTGGTCCCACAGGATGTGGTCCGTCGTGATATGTTAAAAGTTCATGACAGAGAAGGGAACCTTTCCATTGAGTTAATTCGCCAAATCGCGGAATATGGGAAAGGTCGATGCAAATTTGTCATTGTAGAGGGAATATTGAATGAAAGTCGTTACGGAGATATGCTGAAAAACTTAATCCAATTTTATGATCAAAAAGCCTTTGCGTATTATTTCGATTTAACTTTTGAGGAAACTGTTAGTCGTCATCATTCTAGAGCCAAAAAGAATGAGTTCGGAGAAGATTCATTACGTACGTGGTGGCATCCGAAAGATTATCTTGGCGTCGCTGGTGAAACGCTGTTGACGAATGATATGTCACAGGAAGATATATTAAAACTAATTTTAAAGCAGCTACAGAAGTAATTAATATGGATAGAACGGTATTTAGGTCTTACCCTGATCATTCTTAGGGTAAGATTTTTTCAATTGGAACTACTTTGAAGGGAAAAGCGTCACAATGTTAAATCGTTAGAAAGCTCAGAGTAGGTATTGATGTGGATTTAATAACAGAAAAATTAATCATGATTGCTTTATTCATTTTAATCATTCATGCTATTGAAACGCTTGCTTATGCAGTACGTTTATCAGGAGCACGGGTCAGATTACTAGCGTCAGCTTTATCTCTTTTTAATGTGATGGTGATGGTGTCGAGACTAGCAAATATGATGCAACAGCCATTTACAGGAAGCCTAGTTGATACTGCACCTGTTGATACTGCTTTGACACATGTCGAATATCAGTTTCGAATGATTATAGGAGCGGCATCATTTGGCACACTAGTAGGAATCTTATTAATCCCTACCTTTGTAGCCATTTTTTCAAGGGCCATTGTCCATTTGGCTGACGAGAGGGGTTCAATCCCAGCATTGTTGAAAAAAGGCTTTACGCTTGAATATGTGCGACGAGGTGTAAAGCATATTCATAAACCTCGTTTTACCTATCTAAAAGGCATCAGCTTACGAGATATACCAATTAAATTATTTGTCATTAATATTATCATTACGGCCATCTATACTATTGGGGTTTTATCTGCTTTGTACGCCACTTTATTAGTACCTGAATTAAAGACCACTGCGGTTATGGCGTCTGGATTAATTAATGGCATAGCGACAATCCTTTTGATTTTATTCATTGACCCTAAAATTTCTATTCTTGCCGATGATGTCATCAATAAAAGAGGAAGTTATATTGATTTAAAGAAAGCTTCCGTTATGATGATGTTTTCCCGATTTTTAGGAACGATTGTGGCACAGTTATTATTGATTCCTGGTGCTCATTATGTTGCGTGGTTTGCCAAGCTGATTGCTTAACAAAAAAACACCCTCATACTACATGAAGAGCAGGTAAACACTCGAAAGTCATCACATAGGATGGGGACAATATTTACACCATACAAATCCACAAGAAATTGTAAGGACGTTTATGGAAAATTAAAGTAAAAAATCTTATCTCTTCATTTTTAGAGGTAAGATTTTTTGATTCTTACAAAATCTTTCATTTCCAGGGTAGGTACATAATTCAACTTGGCAAAACGATCCTGCAAGACACAATACTAGTGAGAGGCAGAATAATATTGTCATTAGTAATGGTCACCTAAAGTGATAATCTTGAACGCGACATTAAAAAGCAAGGGCAGTAACAAGCTACTACGCGGCTGTTTGGCTCTATAATATATCGCAATCCTCCTCTAAATATAAAAGTAATGCCATTCACAAAAACTTTAAAATGTAATCCATACTTCGATGAGTGTTGAAATACTATCTGTTTATAATTAGCATATAGCAAGATTAAATTATGTGAGGAGCTAGTTATGAAAAACTATCAATTTATTGCTTTATTAGTGATAACAACCTTTTTAATGGGTTCATCATTTGCCATCGTAAAAATAGGATTAGTGTATTCTTCGCCTTTATTATTGGCTGCCTTTCGATTTATACTGGCAGGTATAATTATGGCTGTTGTTGTTAGGATCTTTAAAAGGCCACATCCTGCTTCAAAGGAAGAATGGTTCAAGCTTTGTATCATTGGGTCGTTTCAAACAGCTGGTGTCATGGGGTGCATTTTTTTAAGTCTTCGCACGATTACAGCCAGTGAATCTTCTATTTTAACCTTTACAAATCCCTTATTCGTTGTGATATTTGCCACCATTTTTATGAAAGCACGTTACCGCTTCTATCAATGGATAGGCGTTTTGCTTGGCTTAATAGGGGTGATTATTACCATGGGGGCTCATTTTGAATTAAAGATGGGTATTCTTTTTGGGCTTCTTTCAGCAATTTTTTGGGCCATTGCGACCCTATTAGTGAAAAAATGGGGCGTATTATTTGATACTTGGGTTCTATCAGCCTATCAAATGCTATTTGGAGGAGTACTCCTTTTGCTAGGTAGCACCTTGCTAGAGCAACCATTCTTTATTGTTCATCAGCAGTCCATCTTACTTTTGTTATGGCTTAGCCTTCTTTCTTCCATCATTCAATTTGCAGGGTGGTACTATCTTCTTCAAAATAGTGATCCAGGGAAAACAAGTGCCTATTTATTTTTAGCTCCTTTTTTTGGCGTGTTAACAGGCTGGGTGTTATTAAACGAACCGCTAAAACAATCACTCGTTATGGGCGGGTTGTTTATCATTAGTGGCATTTATTTAGTCAATCGGACGTTTAGTAAAGAAAAGGGCTAGGAGATAACCTCTTAGCCCTCTATTTTGTTAGCAATCTATTTGGAATATCTCTTTAAAACCTGTCCTACCTTTCTCTGTCACTTTGATGGCGCGAATAGAAGGTACTCGTGTAAGCCAGCCGAGGCTCAATAATTGGTTTAATAGTTCGCTACCAAGTGCACCAGCCAAATGGTATCGTCGTTCACTCCAATCTAAGCAGGCATGAGAAAAGGAGCGTCTTTTTCTTTTTACAGCAGCTAAATCAAGCCCAAATGTAGTGAAAAATAAAGTGCCTTCATCTGTTAAGACAAATTGCTTATCCTCTAATTTTATATAACCTGCATCCGTCAAGGCTTCCGTTAATTGGACTCCTAATTTACCTGCTAAATGATCATAGCAAGTGCGAGCATCCTGTAATAATTTCATTTGGCTCGATTGTTTTAAAGAACGGACCTCTGGTGGAGGTGAGATGGCTAAGAAAGACTCCAAAAATTGAGCAATATCTTCACCAGCTAATTGAAAATAACGGTGTCGGCCCTGTTTTTCAACTTTTATCAGCTTACCTTCAATTAATTTAGCAAGATGAAAGCTAGCAGTTTGAGGTTTGATGGCAGCCATATATGCCAGTTCACTAGCAGTATGGAAACGGCCGTCCATCATACTAGCAAGGATGGTGGCTCTTGATGTATCGCCGAGTAGTGATGCAACTTCAGCCATGTTTGGATTAATTCCCATATGTCACAATCCTTTCAATTTTCTATATTATGATTTTAGTTAAAGTTATTATCGTTTACAATAAAAGTTATAGAGGAGGAGAAATAAATGGAAACGTACTATGCAGTAATTTTTACATCGCAAAGAACCGATCGAGATGGGGAGGGCTATGGCGAGATGGCGGAAATAATAAACACATTGGCACAGCAACAGCCTGGCTTCCTGCGTGTTGAAAGTGTAAGAAACGATGAAGGTAGAGGTATTACGGTGTCCTATTGGGAATCACTAGAAGCTATTCAAGCCTGGAAAGACAATGCCAAGCATTTGACTGCACAACAATTGGGTAAAGGTAAATGGTACACAAACTATCAAGTAGAAATCTGCCAAATAATAAAAGAGTATTCTTTTGTAAAATAGAAATAGTGAATGAGAAGGGGGCCTACTTTATAATGATAATCGCGGACAAATGGCATGAACTTAGAAAAAATTTTAATCCTTCCAATCCAATAACGATTAATGAAATGCATGCTTTCAAAGATCAAGTAAAGCAGGAGCCACAAACTGAAGAAACGTTAAGGATACTAGTAGAGGTTTATTGCTTACTAAGAATGTATCCAGAAGCTTATCAATTATTTACAACTATTATGAATAAAGCAGATAAGAAAGATCTGAAAAAATATGGCGTTCTCCAAACCTACATAAATAAACCAAATTCCGTTAATCCTCTGTTACCAAGAAAAATTAGAGACCATCGGCAATTAAAAACGAAAATCCCAACGTTTAAATATTTACCAAACCCTCTCGAAGCTAAAATTTTTGAAACAGATGAATTCGTTGTATGTGATTGTTGCCAGCAGGAGGTTGATGTCTATTATACTGGTGGTATTTATGCAATTGAGGATGTAGATTATCTTTGTCCTTCCTGCATACATAGTGGGGAAGCAGCTCAAAAATATGATGGTTCTTTCCAGCAAGACTTACTAGATGATGAACAGGTTACGAATCCTAAGTTTGCCGAGGAAGTGCTCTATCGAACGCCTGGCTATGTAAGCTGGCAGGGCAATAATTGGGTGGCTCATTGTTCGGACTATTGTGCGTTTATCGGCTATGTCGGCTGGAGTGATTTAGTGGAGCTAGGGATAGACAATGAATTTGACAATTACACAGGCTTTTCGAAAGATGAACTTTCTGCATCCTTAATGAACAATGGTCATCATCAAGGCTATTTATTTCAGTGCTTAGAATGTGACCGATATGTACTATATTCTGATTTTAGCTAATAGTTTTTGGTTTTAAGGAGGTAGAAAAATGGAACAATTTCTTCAACGATATTTGTATTCTTGGCGCTTAAATGGTTGGTTAATCCACGATATTTTTTTATATGTCATATTGGGCTTAGGATTATTACTAGTATTGTTTATCGTTATAAAACGGAAACGGCTCATCACGTCTAGCATTTTGCTCATTATTTTTTTATTGATCAGCAATTTCTTAATGATTATTTTTGGCTTAGCAGGGAGAGCTTTTCCAATCAAATCAGATTCCGCCATTTATACAGATGATTCACAAAGTATTGCTGTTCAAATGGTGCGAGGCTCTGAAAATAACGGAACATCGAATGGTATTACACATATAATTTCTCATTATCTCCTCGTTGCAGTGAATATCGAGACAGGAGAAAAGCAGTGGACACAATCTTCCTCTTCTAAAGAAACACTTATTGGGAAATTTATGGGTGGTCTCCTTATTCATCATCGTGACGATGAATTTGGCCAATTGTCATTGCTAGATATGACAACAGGCAAAGAAATACTCTCTGAAAAAGAATTTCGTCAGCAGCATCAGCCATTAATAGATGTGTTGAGCAATGGTGCCCATCAGATGGTAGCCTTAGAAAATAATTTATATTTGGAGGGTGTCGATGGCAAATTCTATCACTATGATGGGAAGACGTTAAGCGAGGAGCCAAAAGCTAAAGACTATCTTTCAGCACGCTTCTTTATTGAAGCATCTTTACCTGGTTATTTTGCCACGCATCAACAGCCAGTAGAAGACGATCAAGTAATCAATAATCTTAGTCAAGCTGTCCTAACAGAGCCTGCCATACAAGCTTATCAAAATTTAGAACCTAAAGTGATTGATGTGGATATAGCCCAAAAAACGGCGATCGTTTCTTATCGAAAAACACAGCGAGAAAGTGCGGATCATATTTTACTACTGTACGATATGAACAAACATCAAATAATATGGGAAGAAAATATAGGGATCATCAACCAAGAGCAACAACAGCCTGGTGTTCGCATATTAGAGAATACCTATGTCATTCAAGCGGGTGATAGGCTAGTTGTTTTAGATAAGGAAACAAGGAAGAAGACCGTTCACTATCATCTACGATGGAATCGACCGATCGATTAAACGTGAACATATTGAACAAGGCCCTTGTATTAAGGGAAGTAAATAATCAAGGAGAATCATAGTTCTTTTTTCGATTCTTGTAAAATAGCGTATAATTTAAATAGGAAGAAACACTACTTAAAAGGATGACGACGAATGAACGAGCAATTAGTAGAATGGATTATTCGCTTTCAAAGAGATAAAGATATAGAAGCTCTCGCCAACTTAAAAGACTATTGTTATGAGATGATTGAGCCCTTGATTATGGAATTTACAGCGGAGTATGGTGAAGAGGCAGGAGAGCTATTACGTTTAAAATGGGACAAACGATTTTATTTTATTTTTACTAAATATCAGGTCAATGTGGGACTCCCATTAGAGACATTTGTCCAAAATACGTATCGCTTTTATTTCATGCAGGTATTAAAAAAGGCTGGTTATAAGAAGTGATAAAAAACCCTTCATTTAGGAACTGCTCGCTTTTTTAAGACAGTCAGCCCAAATGAGGGGTATTTATTTTTCTCTTTATAAATAAATACGTTTAGATGAATTGGCTATGTTCATTTCTTTACGATATTTTGAAACTGTTCGACGTGAAATTCGAACACCCTCCGCTTCTAATTCTTCCGTTAGTTGTTGATCTGATAGAGGGAATTTCCTATTTTCATTTTCTACTAATTCTTTAATGCGGCGTTTGACAAATGATACAGAATCAAGTTTTCCAGCGTCATTGATTATGCCTTTTGTAAATAGAGACTGTAGTGCAAAGACGCCATGTTCTGTACGGATATATTTATTTTTAACCGCACGACTTATCGTGGATTCATGCATATTTAATGCTTGTGCAACATCTTTTAAACGCATTGGAGATAAGGCATTTATTCCATGCTCAAAGAATGAAGCTTGCATATCAAGAAGTAATCGTGTCAGGCTGTATAATGTTTTATCACGCTGAGCAATCCCTTGCGTTAAAACAATGATATCGTTCATGCATTGTTGGTAATAGGCATAATCTTCAACGGATTCTTTTAGTAGATCTACGTAATTTTGATTAATTTCTATTTTAGGTAAAAACCGATTATTAACTTCTATAATCCATTCCCCATTCAGTTTACTGATGATTACATCAGGTATAATATATTCGTTATTCGTATGACTATCCAGTGAAATTGGGATTGGTTGTAGGTTTCGTATATATTGTATGGTTCTTTGCGTTTCTTCTATAGAAATGTCATAAGTCGTACTTAACAATTTAATTGATAAATTAGCTACTTGCTCTAAATGATGTTGTATGAATTGAGCTGCAAAAGGTGGGGCTTCTAGATCATTGTATATTTGAATTAATAAATATTCCTTAAAATCTCTTGCTCCAACGCCAAGAGGTTCGAAGGTTTGTAATAGTTCTAGCAGTATTTTTATATGGTCTAAAGAGATGTTAAAAGATTCAGCAACTTTGGATAGGTCTACATTTAAAAATAAGTGTTCATCGAGGTTACATATGAAATATTTTAAAATATCTCTATCATGCGGTGTAATATCTGGGTGGAAGGGTATTTGATCAAGTAGTTGGGTAATGTATGAATGTTGCTGTGTTAGCCGAGTTTGAATAAAATCATAATGTTGTTTTTGCTTAGGTTGAATACCTTTTATAGACATTGTGGCAAGGTCTACAATGTCCTTTGTATGATTCATATTTTTCTCAATTACAGTTAATAAAGGGTTTTCATTTGATTTCTCATAAATATGTTGTTCTAATTCTGAGCTGGAGTATTGTAGTAGTTCCAATTGATGAATGAGTTCGGTTGTCAACGTTTGGGTAATTTGTTGTGAGACGTTTAAATTCATTTTCAAGGGAATCACCTCATTTTCTCTATGTAATGTTATTATTATCTAATCTAGATTTTTTGTCTATAATAGATCAAATAGTTAATAAAGATTATTTGTAGGAAGCGAATGAAGACTACAAACAGAACGGTATATCACATAGTTAATGGATCTTAGGTTATCTGGTAATTTTATGCTCCTAATGATAGAGGATTCAACCATGGAACCGACTTGACATGTTCCCCTCTAATGCACTAATGTTTCATAGATTACAATATAAATAATTAAATTAGCTACCCATGTACTGCCCCATTAAGTATTAAGTTTTACTTTTATAGGGCCTCAATTTTGGGTGGCTTTTTTGTTGTGAATCCTACCTACAAGTTTTCTAATTGGAAAGGGATTCTATATTATCCTTACTGACAGAAAATTTTAAAGGTAAGATGTAACTTTTGGCGAATTAAAAAAGAGAAGATAATTGGGCTTCCGTTCCATATAACATAGTTTAATTAGGAGCTATTTTTTACTATAACTAAATTAGTATTATTACTTTTTTGATGTATGTGGAGGGATATGATGTTGAATGCCGAAAAATTAGTGCAATCTATGCTGGATGCTTTTGGTGAACTATTACAATTAGAAATGGCCTATTTCACTTCAAATGGTGAAGTATTTCTAGCAACAGAAGAATATAGAAAGCAAAAAGGGATAACAGTACACCTGCCGTTCTTCCAAAAATATTATTCTAAGTCTGTTCAATATTTACAAAAGCCTGGCCAAATGAAAGTGTGTTCTGGTTGTAGATTCCAAAATAATTGTCCATCTAAAGTGGAAATGATGATGAATTTAGTAAAAGGAGATCGTCACTTCGGATATTTGACATTTGTCAGTTTTACAGAGGAGGGGGAGAAAAAACTTTCTTCTGAGCAGAAGATATATCAGAATTGGTTAACTAGGTTGGGAGATATGATTATCAATGCCTTGAACAGTGAAGGATCCTATTTATTACTTGAAAATAAAAAAGGAACTGACACGAAATATGTATTAGGCAACGCACCTCACTTACAACTTATCAAGAGTAAGTTAAGTAGTATTGCAAATAGCCCATCGTCAATTGTCATAACGGGAGAGACGGGGACGGGAAAAAGTTTATTAGCTAAATATATCCATTCAAATAGCATTACACATAAAGGGAAATTTATAGAGCTGAATTGTGCAAGTATTCCTGAAAACTTGTTTGAAAGTGAGTTATTTGGCTATGATGAAGGGGCGTTTACAGGGGCAAGAAGAAAAGGAAAAATGGGCTATTTTGAAGTGGCAGACAAGGGCACTTTATTCCTCGATGAAATTACAGAATTACCATTACATTTACAGGCAAAGCTGTTAACGGTATTGCAAGATGGACTTATTTATAGAGTCGGAGCAATTGAGCCTAGAAAAGTAAATGTAAGAATTATTGCTGCTACAAATAAATCTTTAGAAGATATGGTGAGAAAAGGTGAGTTTCGTTCGGACTTATATTATCGTCTAAATGTTATCCCTTTAACGTTGCCCCCTTTAAAGGAAAGAACGGATGAAATTGAATATTTGATTGAAAAGCTACTTGAAAAGATTCAGCATAAAACAGGGAAATTTATTAAAGATTTTTCAAATGAATTTTTGGAGGAGTTGAAATTATACTCTTGGCCAGGGAACATAAGAGAGTTAGAAAATGTATTAGAGTACAGTATGGTAATGGAAAATTCCCTACAATTAACTAAGGAAAGCTTACCCAAATATATTATCGAAAAGAATAAAGCGAAAAATCTTTATAGCAATTCTACTATATTAAAAGATACAGAAATGGAGGTCATCTACCAAATGCTCGCTCGATATGGAGATGATACTGCTGGAAAAGAACGAGTTGCCGAAGAATTAGGAATAAGTACAAGGACGCTTTATAGAAAACTAAAAAGTGTAAATTTATAGTATAAATTAGTTTGACACAAATACCAAGCTTGTGGAAGATTTTTAAATTCCTCACCTCCTTTGAGTAATTTAAAGTGAACTTCCTAGGTATTTGTGTTTTTTTATGGTTAATTTTAATGACAAAAGTGACAACAGAAATGACAAATATGGCAAAAGGAAAGTGAGTATATTGTTAACTCTCCTATTGATCGCATTATGAAAAAGTAGCTTTAACACCTGAAGTTTCTGACTTTTCTGCAGATTGAATAGCTTTGTGAAATTAAGTTTTCTACAGTTGGCACGTATTTTGCTAGATATATAGTAAGGAAATGAAAGGAGGAAGATGTATTTGGAAGACTACTTTGAATTAGAAGGTAAAGTGGCTGTGATTACAGGAGGGGCCTCGGGGATTGGTCTTGCTACAGCTAAATTATTAAGTGAGTTGGGAACGAAAACTGTGATTCTAGATATAGATCAACAAAAAGGTGAAGATACAGAAAAAAATTTAAAAGAGGCTGGTTTAGATGTTGAGTTTTTAAAATGCGATGTGACGAATACACAAGACTGCCAAAATGTGGCTGATTCTATCCAGAAAAGATACGGAAAAGTAGATGTACTTTTTAATAATGCGGGTATTATTCGCAGAAAAACAGTAGTGGATCTAGACGAAGCGGATTGGGATGCTGTTATTAATGTTTCACTTAAAGGGGTTTATCTACTTTCTAAATACTTAATCCCACTCATGAGAGATAACGGTGGCAGTATCATTAATACAGGTTCAGGATGGGGAATCAAAGGTGGAGACAAAGCTGCATCTTACTGTGCTGCAAAAGCAGGAGTTGTAAATTTAACAAAGGCTATGGCCATTGACCATGGCCCTGAAAATATACGCGTAAATTGCATTTGTCCTGGAGATACTGACACGCCATTACTACGTGGGGAGGCAAAACAATTAAACATAGACGAATCAAGTTTTTTACGTAGTTCGGCTGTAGATAGACCGTTAGCAAGACTAGGAACACCTGAAGATATTGCGAAAGGGGTTCTATTCCTTGCAAGTAATTTATCAGCTTGGGTTACAGGAACTACATTAACAGTTGATGGTGGCGGATTAGCCTAAAATTAATAATAGAGGGAGGCATTTTAAATGAGTAAAAAGGTTCATCCATATATTCCTAATATGGTATCTGAGGTCAAACAAGAAATGTTAGAGGAAATAGGAGTTCAATCCGTTGAGGAGCTTTATTCGTGCATTCCGGAAAATTTACATTTTAAAGGTACGATGGATATCCCGAAAGCTTTGAATGAATTAGAGTTACGACGCCATATTGATGGGCTTTTAAATAAAAATATAAGCTCCAATGAATACATTAATTTTCTAGGAGCAGGTTGCTGGCAACACTTCATTCCAGCCGTATGTGATGAAGTGAACCAACGTGCGGAGTTTTTAACAGCTTATGCAGGAGAGCCCTATGAGGATCATGGTCGCTTTCAAGCATTATTTGAATATCAAAGCTTGATGGCGGAGCTTGTGGATATGGAAGTTGTTAATGTTCCCACATTTGATTGGGCTCAAGCTGCATCTACGGCGATTCGTATGGCTAGTCGGATTACAAAGCGTACGAAGATTTTACTTGCTAATACACTTTCTCCAGAACGCAGAAAAGTTATAACAAACTATGGTACACCCCAATTATCATTTGAAGGGGTCAAATTTAATATTAATACAGGATTAATGGACTTAGCCGATTTAGAAGCAAAATTGTCAAACGAGGTTGCAGCTATTTACTTCGAAAATCCATCATATTTAGGCTTCATCGAGTCGCAAGGACAGGAAATTTCACAACTAGCTAAAAAATATGGCGTACTGATGATTGTTGGAGTTGATCCAAGTTCACTAGGGGTTTTGGCACCACCAAGTCAATATGGGGCTGATATTGTTTGTGGAGATCTTCAACCATTAGGTATGCACATGAATTATAGTGGAGGGCAAGCTGGATTTATTGCAACCTATAACGACCCGAAATTTGTGAATGAATATCCATCCCGCTTGTTCGGTATCATTCCGACTGTTAAGAAAGGTGAATATGGTTTCGGTGACATTGCCTATGATCGTACTTCATTTGCGGATCGAGAAAATGGTAAGGAATCTGTAGGTACACAAACAGCTCTTTGGGGTATTACGGCAGGTGTGTATTTATCATTAATGGGACCTAATGGCATGTATGAGTTAGGTCAAGTTATCATGCAAAACAGTCAGTATGCAGTAATGCAATTGAATACGATTAAAAACATTCGAGGTTCAAGAATTACCTCACCATTTTTCAAAGAGTTCATTATAGATTTTAATGATACAGGATTAACAGTAGAAGAAATTAATTCACGATTACTAGAGCAAAAAATCTTTGGAGGTAAAGATTTATCGTTGGAGTTTCCTGAATATGGTCAAGCAGCACTCTATTGTGTAACCGAAGTTCACACAAAAGAGGATATCGATAAGCTAGTGAATGCTTTATCTACAATTACTGGAAATTAAATGGTGGAAAGGAGTTTTAACATGGATAAGATTGTAAGAGATAATGTAAATAAAGACTTTCATCAAGCTAAATGGAATGAACCTATTATTTTTGAGTTACATCAACCAGGAGAAGTCGGAGTAGAAGTTCCACAACCTTCAAATGAGGTAGTAGAAGCGGTCGGTGATGGTGTTTCATCTTTACCGCAAAATATGAAAAGGGTAGCTAAACTGAATTTACCAGAAATCGGTCAAGCACGTGTGCTACGACATTATGTAAGGCTTTCACAAGAAACATTAGGCTCTGATTTTAATGTTGAAATTGGGCAAGGTACTTGTACGATGAAGTATATTCCTA
This sequence comes from Lysinibacillus sp., assembly GCF_032093475.1. Lineage (NCBI taxonomy): Bacteria > Bacillati > Bacillota > Bacilli > Caryophanales > Bacillaceae > Lysinibacillus > Lysinibacillus sp. The sequence continues at coordinate 13,228 of NZ_DAMDAY010000016.1, forward strand.
AAATTAATGAATTGCTTATTCGTAATCCTAAAATAATGGAACTTCACCCTTTACAAGATCCAAGTACTGTCCAAGGAATGCTCGAAATCATTCACAATATGGACTTAGCGATGCGTGAAATTTCCGGGATGGATCGCTTCTCCTTCCAACCAAGTGGTGGGACACAAGCATTGTTTGCCATGGCATCAATTGTACGCAAATATTTTGAAGTGAAAGGTGAGGCAGATCAACGTAATGAAATTATTACAACCATCTTCTCTCATCCATCTCAAGCAGCTACAGCAGTAGTAAAAGGTTACAAAATAATTACTATTCCCCCAGATGAAAATGGTTTCCCAGATATTAATAAATTGAAAGAAGTTGTATCAGAAAGAACTGCTGGATTTGTAGTAGCTAACCCTGAAGATACAGGAATTTATAATTCTAAAATTAAGGAATTTACGAAAATAGTACATGATGCAGGTGGAATTTGTTACTACGACCAGGCAAATGCCAATGGACTGTTAGGAATTACACGAGCAAGAGAAGCAGGCTTTGACATGTGTTTCTTCAATCTTCACAAAACATTTGCAGCACCTCACATGTGTGGAGGACCAGCAACAGGGGCGCTCGGGGTGACAGAAGAATTAAAGCCATATTTGCCAGGACCAATTGTTGAGAAGGTTGGAGACCAGTATGTGTTAAATGATCAATTAGAGCATTCGATTGGAAAAGTACGATCATTCCATGGGGTAGCACAAACTATTTTACGCTCTTATGCTTGGGTTAGAGCACTAGGAGCAGATGGTCTTAAAGCCGTGGCAGAAACAGCTGTATTAAATAATAATTATCTGTATAGTAAAGTATCAAAAATTCGTGGTGTAAGTGTGCCGTATATACAAGGGCAACGATTAGAGCAAGTTCGATATAGTTGGGAGCAACTGGAGAAAGAAACAGGTGTGACAACAGAGGATGTGCAGCGCCGAATGACTGACTTCGGTTTACATTACTGGACTAGTCATCATCCTTATATTGTTCCGCAACCATTTACACTTGAACCAACAGAATCCTATTCTAAAGCAGATTTAGATGAATATATTCAAGCGCTGGAGCAGATTTCTAAAGAAGCATACGAAACGCCAGAAATTGTTAAAGCAGCACCGCAAAATAGTACAATTCATCAATTAATTGAAGCAGATTATTTAGATGAGCCATCAAAATGGTGTATTTCATGGAGGGTATATCAACAAAAGATGAAAAATAAAAAGGAAGTATTAATAAATAATAGGTAGGGGGTGTTAGGATGAGAACCAATCATAGAAGTTTAAAAAATAAGAGAGTCGTCATCACGGGAGGCGCTAGTGGTATAGGATTAGCCACAGCACAACGTTTTATAGAAGAAGAATCGATAGTGGCTATTTTAGATATTAATAAAGAAGGTATTGAACAATCGATAAAAGAAAATCCCGGAATTGCTAAAGGATATGTAGTAGATGTTAGTAACCCTGAAAATGTAAATGCTGTTTTTGAGAATATAAAAAGAGATTTAGGTGGTGTAGATGTTTTTATTGCGAATGCAGGTATTAGCATTCGCAATAAGTTTCTTGATATTAGTCCTGAACAATGGAATAAAGTATTAAACATTAATCTAAACGGTGTATTTTATACTTCACAAGCAGCCGCAAAAATTATGGTGGAGCAGGGCAAGGGTGTCATACTTATGACAGCGTCTACAAATGGAGTGACAGGTCATCCATTCTATGCGGATTACAACGCTTCCAAAGCAGGTGTTAATCTATTAGCAAAAACAATGGCGTTAGAGCTTGCTCCAAATATCAGAGTAAATACGATATGTCCTGGATACGTGCTAACGCCAATGCAAATGGCTGAATATACACCAGCTATGTTGGAAGTTGTCAATGAAGGTATCCCCCTGAAACGACATGCAGATCCTCAAGAAGTCGGAGCATTATACGCTTTCCTTGCTTCGGATGATTCGTCCTATATTACCGGACAAGCCATTGCTATTGATGGTGGAGAACTAGCTTAATTAAATGGAAGGGGTTATTTGATGAAGAAAAATACATTCTATTTATTATTGGTGTTGGTCATTTCGTTGATGGCGGCATGTTCGGACAATAAAACAAATACACAAGTTGCGGCAACTGCGGATGCAAAAAGTGAGGATCAAGACAAAGGTGTAGCAACAGAAATGAAATTGGTTAAGGACGGAAAGTTAACATTTGCAATGAGTGGTTTACTAAAACCATTAAATTATAAGGAAAATCAAGAACTAGTCGGCTTTGATGTTGAGATCGGGAAAGAAATCTCAAAGAGGATTGGCCTTGAAGCAAATCCCGTAACCAATCCATGGGAAACGATTATTCAAGGGTTACGAGGAAATAAATATGATGCGATTATTGGTAGTATGACAGCAACTGAGGAAAGGTCTAAACAGGTTGATTTCTCAATCCCTTATTATGTTTCAGGTGCTACAGTATTTATCTCTAGTGAAAATAAGGATATTAAAACAGTAGAAGATTTAAAGGGAAAAACGATTGGTGTTATGCAAGCTAGTACTTATGTTGAAGATGCAAAGAATTATACAGATAAAATCAAAGAATTCCCTAGTGAAATTTATGCATTACAAGATCTTCCACCCGGTCGTCTAGATGCAGTGATTACAGATAGAATTGTAGGTATTTCAGCAATGCAAGAGTCAGGATTGAAGATTCAAGCCCTAGGAGAGGTCATTAAAAGAGAAGAAATAGCAGTGGCGATTAATAAAGATAACGAAGTTTTATTAGAGGCGATTAATAATGCGATTGAAGAGATGGTCGAAGATGGAACGTATAAAGAAATAAGTATGAAATGGTTTGGGAAAGACTTGTTAGAGTAACTGTTAAAAATAGCGTGCCTAGTATGCTAAAGATGTACTAGGCATAGAAAATAATTGAATTATAAACTAAGTAAATTGAAAATTCTTTCTATTTTACTTTCTAAATAAGTGTCTTTCATATCCACATCCTTAAAAGAGGTTAGGTGATTACTATGGATTTTCTCACAAATGTAACATCAATATTTCAAAAGCATGGCATGGAGTTTTTAAAAGCGACCGTTTTAACCATTGAGTTAACAATAGTTTCTTTATTTATTGCATGTGTGATTGGGTTAGTGTTTGCCTTTTTTAAAGTATCCAATATTAAAATCCTGGAAAGTATTGCCAATACTTATATTTTTGTTGTTCGTGGTATGCCTTTAATTGTACAACTTATGTTCTTATACTATGGAATTTCTAGTATCTTTACCTTAACAGACTTTGCAGCTGGGGCCATTGCGCTTGGAATCCATTCAGGAGCTTATATTGCAGAAATTTTCCGTGGATCCATTCAATCTATAGATAAAGGCCAAATGGAGGCTGGTCGATCTTTAGGAATGACCTATTTTAAAACAATGAGACGAATTATTTTGCCACAGAGTTTTAAAAGAGCTATTCCAGCATTAGCTAATCAATTCATCATAGGGTTAAAAGATTCGTCTTTAGTAGCCTACATTGCAGTATCTGAATTATTTAACCATGCACTATCAACCCAAGCTTACAATTATATGCCTCTTGAAACATACTTTGTTGTAGGAATTTATTATTTAATTTTAGTCTTATTATTCACATTGTTATTTAATAAACTTGAAAGTCGACTGGATGTTGGAAGGAGGAAAAAACGTGATAAAGTTGAAATCGCTTTCTAAATCATTTGGTGACTTGAAGGTTTTAAAAGATATAAACCTTGAAATTAATAAATCGGAAGTAGTTGTTCTCATAGGGGCTAGTGGCTCAGGGAAGAGCACTTTATTACGCTGTATGAATTTTTTGGAAATATTAGATTCAGGTACGATAAGCATTAATGATGAAATTATTGATGTAAAAAGAACTAATTTAAATCTTGTAAGAGAAAATATGGGTATGGTATTTCAACATTTCAATTTATTTCCCCATTTAAGTGTTTTACAAAATATAATAGAAGCACCTATTCAGGTAAAAAGGCAAAGTAAAGAAGAAGCAATTAAATTTGCTATGAGTTTGTTAGAACGAGTTGGTCTTGCGGATAAAGCTAATTACTATCCGGAACAACTATCTGGTGGTCAAAAACAACGAGTTGCTATTGCTAGGGCACTTGCAATGAATCCGAGTGTTATGTTATTTGATGAACCAACATCAGCATTGGATCCTGAGTTGGTAGGGGAAGTTCTAGAAACCATGAAAAGCCTTGCTAAAGACGGCATGACGATGGTCGTCGTCACACATGAAATGGGCTTCGCTAAGGAAGTAGCCGATAGGGTAATTATGTTAGCAGACGGTAAAATTATTGAAGAGGGCTCTCCAGTAGAAATTTTTAAAGCTCCAAAACAAGAAAGAACCATTAAGTTTTTACAGCAGGTTTTATAATTATTTCTGTAATTAGGGGATGATGATCGATGTTAAAAACGTATGAAGAAGTATTAAGGGTTACGAACGAGCTTGTAAATATTGAGAGCATTGTAAATACCGAAGGGGAAATTGATATTTCAAAGTCACTGGCTAAAACAATTTCTAGCCTACCTTATTTCCAGAAAAACTCCAGTTATGTATTTACTTCACGTACGATAGATGATGAGGTTGAAAGATACAATGTGTTTGCCTTTGTAAAAGGTACTAAAGGAGATAGTAATAAAACGGTTGTGTTAATGGGACATACAGATACGGTAGGTATCGATGATTATAATAGTTTGAAGGAGAAAGCTTGTTTACCTAATGAACTTCATGAAGCGTTAAAGAGTGAAAAAGTGCCGCCGTTGGTAAGAGAGCATTTAGAATCAAATGAATGGTTATTTGGTAGAGGAACACTTGATATGAAGAGTGGTGTTGCAAGCCATTATTATTTATTAAAATATTATTCTGAACATCCAGAGGAACTGAATGGAAACATTGTATTTTTTGCTGAGTGTGATGAGGAGGATAGTTCCCATGGAGTATTGTCTGGTTTAACGGATCTAAAAAGGTTAAAAGAAGAACATGGTTTTGATTACGCAGCATTAATTAACTCCGATTTTGTTGCTCCTAAGTATGAGGGGGATGAAAGTAGATATATATATAAAGGCAGCGTCGGTAAACTACTCCCTTCCTTTTATATTACTGGGGCGGAAAGTCATGTAGGTTCTAGTTTTGAAGGACTTGACCCTAACTATATTGCTGCAGAGTTAACTAGACAAATTGCATATAACCCAGAGTTATGTGATCAATCATTAGGAGAAACACCAATGCCACCTGTAAGTTTGAAGCAAACTGATTTTAAAGAAACATATACAGTACAGACAGCTCTTGCTTCCTATGTATATTATAATTTCTTTGTGCAATCCTGGTCACCTAAAGAGGTCTTAGAAAAGTTAAAAATCCATGCAGAAATGGCATTTGATAATGCAATCACTAATTTAAACAATCACTATAAGAGATATTGCGAAATAAGTGGTCAGGAATATGCAAAATTGCCATGGAAGACAAGGGTATTGTTCTATGAAGAATTAGAACAATCAATTATTGTAGAATATGGGGACGATTACAAAGAACATATAAAAATTTTTAAACAGGAACTATTAAAAAATAAAGCGTTAGATGTACGTATGTATTCTGCAAGAGTGGTAGAAGAAGTTTGGAAGTGGTCGAAAGATAAGAGTCCTGCAATAATTATTTTTTATTCTTCATTGTACTCACCATGTGTTGAAGTAACCGGGAAAAATGAAAAAGAAAAAAATTTACTAATGGCTTTAGACTATGCTGTTGAAAAAGTTCAACCATATTATGATAAGCCTATTGTTCAAAAAAACTATTTCCCTCATATTTGTGATATGAGTTGCGTCGCTATAAATGTCGATGAAGATAGTGTGAATTCAGTTATTAACAATAATCCTAGCTGGGGAAGCAAACATTATGTAAATTATGATGCCATTAGAGAATTAAATATCCCTGCAATCAATATTGGGCCATATGGATATGATGCACATAATAGATATGAAAGAACCGAATTGAAATATACTATGGAGATAATGCCCAATTTAACAAAGCTAGTAATAGATAAATTGCTAAATAATTAATGGATACATGCTCATGGTCATTCCTATTTTACTTCTTTTGATAGTTATCTAGCGACAGCCTTGATCTCTATGTAAGATACTCTTAATAGCTAATGATGTAGCTGAGAAATTGGCAGCTTACTCTTGTTCGCATAGAAAAAACACCTTCACGTTGATTGTTTGGTTAACCCATTATTCAACGAAAGGTGTTTTATTTGTCTCATTATATTACTGATAGAGTAAATCTTCTGCTAGGTGAGTAAACACTTCACCGATTATGGATTCCTCGGCATATACCGAGGAACCTGTATTTTCTTCAGGTTGAGCGAAAGGAATATGAGCTATTACATTGGTCTGCAATAAATCTGCTAGTTGCTCAGCGCCACCCTGTCCAAATAGATAATTTTTGTGACCATCGGGCCCTTCAAAATAAGCCATGTTTTCGACAACACCGAAAATGGTATGTTTCGTATGTTGGGCCATTAAGCCGGCACGTAAAGCGACATGAGAAGCGGCTAGATGGGGTGTTGTCACAATTAATTCCTGTGCCTGCGGAATCATCGCTGCCATATCAATCGCCACATCCCCTGTACCAGGTGGTAAATCTATCAGTAGATAATCTAAATCTCCCCATAGCGTGTTGACAAGAAAATTGCGAATCCACTTGTTCAGCATAGGTCCACGCCACATAACAGGCTGGTTATCCTTTGTAAAAAAGCCCATCGACATTATTTTAACGCCATGGCTCTCTACTGGAATAGCCGTTTGGTCAAGCATAGTAGGCTTTTGCTCAATATTCATCATGGCAGGAATACTAAAGCCATATATATCGGCATCTAAAATACCTACACGTTTCCCAAGACGGGCAAGTGCGACGGCTAAATTAATAGTCACAGTAGACTTTCCTACACCGCCTTTACCACTTGTTATAGCAATGAATTGAACGCCAGAATTAGGCAGTAACATATTCGGCATTCCTTGATCTGTTACATTTTTCGATTTTAACGTGGATGTTAATTCACCACGCTCTTGGTCCGACATAACCCCAAAGGTAATGGTAACATCGGAGGCACCAATTGCTTGTAGTGCCTTCTCGACATCTTGCTGGATAGTTGCTTTTAACGGACATCCTGGAATGGTTAACATAATATCCAGGGCTATTTGGGTGTCGTTTATTTGAATATTACGTACCATATTTAAATCTACAATACTCTGGTGCAGTTCAGGGTCTTCTACCTGTTTTAATGCGTTTATCACATCTTCTTTTACGAACATTAACGTAACCACCTTACTCTTTTAAGCCTTTACCAAGTCCTTTTAAGAAATGGACCCCGAAATTAAGTGCGCGATTGACATCTGGATCATTTAACATTTTTACGAGCTTAAAGGCACTTACTTTTTCATCGGACTCCAGTGCTTTGTTCGCTTCATCGACACCAGCGTTTAGGCCTTCAATTAGCTTTGTTGTTGTTTCAGGATTGAGGTCTGTCAATGCGCCTGCGACACCCATTAAATTGTTAATGATATTTGTGACTGGCTTGCGTGTTAATTGCCCAAGGGCAATATGAGCCACTTCCTCTTTTGCTTCTAATAGCTTAGTAGCTGCCTCTAATGCACCTATATCTTTTAATTCAGCCATAATGGTGAATACTTGATTGACTGCTTCTTCATGATCAGAAAGTAGTTGTTTTAAATTGTCTAATTTCTGTTCCTTCAGTTGTTCTTCTGTTAATTGTTGTTTTCTTATGTTTGTAATCGGTACAGCCATGCTCTCACTCTCTTTCGTTAGTAGTTGTTAAGTGAACGTAGCCAGGACGATTCCATTTCCGTTGTACCTCCACACCGTTTTGAGGATGACGTTTTTTATAGCGTGGATTTGTGCGTGGAAGTGGTGATTTTCCTTTTGCTTTTAACACTTCTACGCGTACCTTTGTTTGCTTATAGGCTGGTGTGGATGTATTCACATCTGCTGCAGGGCCCGTTAAGAAGTTGATGGCTGAATCTTTGCTTACCGAGTTCATTGGTAAAAATAATTCATTTCCTTGCACCCGATCTGTGACAAGAGCATTTAGCTTTAATGCACCATATGGAGACACTAATCGCAGTAGGGCGCCATCTGCAATGCCTCGTTCTTTCGCTAATTCTGGTGACACTTCCACGAAAATTTCAGGTACCTTCGATTGAATACCTTTCGATTTATTTGTTAGGTTCCCCTCATGGAAGTGCTCAAGCATACGACCATTGTTAATAAGACAATCATACTGTGCCTCAAACTCAACAGGTTGTACCCAATCATTTAAAGCAAAGCGAGCTTTTTTATCTGGGAAGTTAAAGCCATCTTCATATAATAAAGGTGTATCTTTTCCATCATGACTACCCCAACAGAAGCTACCCCAGCCTTCTAGAACATCATAGTTGGCTTGAGAGAATAGGGGAGACAAGCTAGCCATTTCATCAAAAATGTCACTTGGGTGGTTATATTGCCAATCTGCACCTAAACGACGAGCAACTGCTTGAAGAATTTCCCAATCGGCTTTTGATTCACCAAGTGTTGGTAAAGCTTGATATAGACGCTGCACGCGACGTTCCGTGTTCGTGAATGTACCTTCTTTTTCTAATGAAGGCGCAGCGGGTAATATGACATCCGCATATTGTGCTGTTCGTGAAAGGAAACAATCTTGAACCACAAAAAAGTCTAGTTGTGACAGCACCTCATCGACATGGTTGGCATTACAGTCTACAAGCGCCATATCCTCACCTACTAAATACATCGCTTTCATTTTCCCTTCCATGATCGCATCTAGCATTTGCATATTATTTCGACCTGGTTGTGATTGAATAGGGACACCATAGGCTTTTTCAAATTTTGCACGTGCCTCGTCATCCGTTACTTTTTGATAGCCTGGCAATAAATTTGGTAGTGTACCCATATCGCATGCACCTTGAACATTGTTATGACCACGAAGAGGGTAGGCACCTGCACCTGGTCGACGATAGTTACCAGTTGCTAATAATAGATTCGATATAGCGGCTGATGTATAAGAGCCACCTGTATTTTGTGTTACACCCATACCCCAAAGAACACAAGTGCCATCTGCATCACGAATCATTTCAGCAACCTGAATCAATGTTTCTTTAGAAATACCTGTCATTTCTTGTGCGTAATCGAGTGTGTATTTTTCCAGTACTTGTGTAAAATCACTAAAATGAAGGACGTTTTCTCGAATAAAGGCCTCATCGTGCCAACCTTGATCGATCATATATTTAGTAACAGCCATTAACCAAACTTGGTCAGTACCTTGTTTCGGACGCATAAAGATATCTGATCGTTCTGCCATTTCATGTTTACGAATATCCGCAACTATTAACTTCTGACCATGTAATTTATGTGCACGTTTCACACGTGTCGCCAGAACGGGATGTCCTTCAGCAGGGTTAGCGCCAACAATAATGACAAGACCAGCTTTGGCAATATCTTGAATAGTACCAGCGTCACCACCCATACCAACAGTACGTAATAAACCGTCAGTAGCAGGGGATTGACAATAGCGAGAACAGTTATCCACGTCGTTTGTTTCGAATAATTGACGCGCCATTTTTTGAATTAAGTAATTTTCCTCGTTCGTAATTTTAGACGAAGAAATAAAGCCAACAGAACCAGGGCCATATTGTTGCTGAATACCGCCGAGCTTAGAGGCAATTAAATCTAGTGCTTCATCCCATGACGATTCAACAAACTCTTCATTTTTACGGATAAGTGGTTTTGTAATACGCTCCTCTGAATTAATGAAGTCCCAGCCGAATTTACCTTTGACACAAGTAGAAATGGCATTAACTGGACCATCAGATGGTTGTACTTTTAAAATTTTACGTCCTTTTGTCCAAACTTCAAATGAGCAACCGACACCACAGAACGTGCAGACTGTTTTTGTTTTTTTAGTACGTTTACTGCGCATGGCTGCTTCAACTTCAGAAACGGCAAAAATACCACTATAGCCAGGTTCAACTTCCTTAATCAAATGAATCATGGGGTCCAACATATCCTGTTTAAGACCTGTCATAAATCCAGCTTCTCCAAGCATCGATTTTTCCATTAAGGCATTACATGGACAAACGGTTACACATTGACCGCAACTTACACAGGAAGAATCATTGATTGCAACACCCGTATCCCAAATAACGCGTGGTCTTTCAGCCTCCCAATCAAGAGATAATGTTTCGTTTACCTGTAAATTTTGACAAACCTCCACACATTGACCACAAGCAATACATTGGTTGGGATCGTAGCGGTAAAACGGATGTGACATGTCTACCTCATGAGGTTCAACTTTTGGCTTATAAGGATATTTCTGATGTTCGATTTCCATTAATTCAGCTGTGTTGTGTAACGCGCAATTCCCATTGTTGTTATCACAAACTGTACAGTACAATAAATGGTTTTCGAGTAGACGGTCCATTGCTTCTGTTTGTGCTGCTTTTGCTTTGTCTGAAGTTAAGTAAACATCCATGCCGTCTACTGCCTTTGTGGAGCAGGATCGAACTAATTGGCCATTGACCTCTACGATACATGTATCACATGTTTCAATTGGATCAACAGCTGGTACATGACATATTTGAGGATGTGGGATGTCATGTTGATTAATGGTATCAAGGATTGTAGCTCCTTCTTTTACATCATACGATACGCCATTAATTTTAATTTGAGTCAAGGTTACTTCCTCCTTTTGCACGTTGAGACTACTAGACAATATGTTACGCTTAAGACAAAAGGGAATAACAATTAGAGTTGGTTATTTCTGAAAAGTTTGTCTTGTTATCATTGTAATTCCCAATGGTTCTTAAAAGCTACCTCAAAATAGGTAAATTGCTAGATCGTAACAACTTAGCAAAGTCTTTGTTGTGAAAAAATAAAAAAATCCACCATGAAATCGCACGTCTAAGACATGCTAATGATTCATGGTGGATAAAATTCTTAGCAGGCCTTGCTAAAAACTCAATCTACTTTTATTTTTATACAATAGAATTCAAATATTAAAAACACTATGCTTTATATGACATAGGGAACAAAATACATCAATTCCATTTGTGATATAAATGATTATAGCCCTTTCCTTCAAAATGAACAATATTTATCATAAAATTTATTAAATGAGAATTGTTATCAAGAAATATTTTCTCTTTTATTTTTTTTCATGTTGCTATATCATTAACAAACTGTAAGGGTGACCCTCATCTCAATTTACTAAAAAATGTTAAAATACGATAGGAGAATCATTGCTATGTCTAAAAAAGTACATGAATTTAATGACATGATTCGAAAGTTGCGTAAGGAATTATTCGGTAAAGGACCAGAGCGTATCCATACCGTTTTTGTTGAAAATATGGCTGTATCTACTTTGTATGGAAATATTACCCCAACAGAAAAATTCATTGCCAGTACACCTGAAGGGTTAAAAATGGTACATGCTGCAAGAACAAGTATGATTCAAGATTTATATACGCAATCACCGCCAGAGGGAATGGAAGAATTGATGGGCAGTAAATTGCTTCACTTATTTTCAGATATAAAAATCGAAGAGGATTTTGCGATTTCCGTCTTTGTTTTTGAAAAGAACATCAGTGAGTAGGGGGAATGCCTGATGGATCGAGCGGTAACACGAAAAATTGTCCGTGTGGAAGGGCAGCAAGTAAAAGAAATAGATGATTTGATTGTCTCAGAATACGCTGTTACAGTAAAAATTAATCAGCAAGAATTTGTTACGATGGTGTGTACACCAGAGTATGTGGAAGATATGGTCATCGGTTATTTAGCTTCGGAGCGAGTTATTCGTAGCTATGAGGATATTGAGGAAATTTGGCATCAAGAGAAGGAAGGCTTTGTCCATATAAAAACTAAGCATGTCAATCCCTATTATCAGCAGACGCAAAACAAACGTTATATTACCTCTTGCTGTGGTATGAGTCGACAGGGCTTTGTGTTTACCAATGATGCATTAGTAGCGAAAAAAATGGAAGACGTTCATGTGCAAATAACAACAGAGGATTGCTTCCGTTTAATGCATGCGATGCAGGATGGGGCTGATATTTTTAAGAAAACAGGTGGTGTGCATAATGCCGCACTTTGTGATGTCCATGGCATCGTTTTAACCCGTATGGATATTGGACGACATAATGCTTTAGATAAAATTTACGGCTATTGTCTTCGCCATCATATTCGTATGCAAGATAAGGTTATCGTCTTTAGTGGGCGAATATCGTCGGAGATTCTTTTGAAAGTATCCAAAATTGGCTGTGAAATCGTTTTATCTAAATCAGCACCAACAGAATTAGCCTTGCAATTGGCCGAACAGCTAGGTATTACAACAGTGGGCTTTATTCGCCAGGATTCATTGAATATTTATACACATCCACAACGCATCCTATTACCAACTCAGAATGCACTGAAAGAAGGAGATTAGATGACGGATCTACAAGACCAACTTCACAGACCGTTAAGAGATTTAAGAATATCCGTGACAGATCGCTGTAATTTTCGCTGTCGCTATTGTATGCCAGCAGAAGTGTTTGGTCCAGATTACGCATTTTTACCGTCTGATAAAATATTAAATTTTGACGAGATTGAACGTTTAGTAAAAATTTTTGTGTCGTTAGGCGTTAAAAAGATACGTATTACAGGTGGAGAGCCACTGCTCAGACGGGATTTACCCGAATTAATCGCACGAATTAACCACATAGACGGTGTAGAAGATATTGCCTTAACAACAAATGGTTCATTATTAAAAAAATATGCCCAGCCACTGGCAAAGGCAGGATTATCCCGAGTTTCAATTAGTTTAGATTCACTCAATGATGAACGTTTTTTCGAGATGAATGGCCATCGAGGAAAGGTATTAACGGTGTTAGAGGGAATTGAAAAGGCAGCAGAAGCGGGTTTACAAGTAAAGATAAATATGGTTGTTCAAAAAGGCAAGAATGATCAAGATATTGTCACAATGGCTCAATTTTTTAAAGAAAAACAGCATATTCTACGCTTTATTGAATATATGGACGTAGGTAATTCGAATGGTTGGCGATTAGATGATGTAGTATCTAAAAAAGACATCATTGAGCAAATTCATTCGTTTTCTCCGATACAGCCAGTAGCTCCAAATTACAAAGGGGAAGTAGCAACGCGTTATCAGTATCAAGACGCACAGGGGGAAATTGGTGTCATCTCATCTGTGACGGATTCCTTCTGTTCCACATGTTCTCGTGCGCGTCTCTCTGCAGAAGGAACATTATACACTTGTTTATTTGCTACAGAAGGTACAGATTTAAGAGATTTATTGCGTTCAGGGCAAAATGATGCGGCCATTATGGACTGTATTACAACTGTTTGGACAAAAAGAAATGATCGCTATTCTGATGAACGCAATGAACAAACAATGGCAAAGAGGAAACATGCAAAAATCGAAATGTCTCATATAGGAGGGTAGAGCATAAAACAGAAAAAATCGGCAAAATGATGCCGAATTTTTCTGTTTATTTATGCACAAAAGTGCCACTTTTTCCACCTGTTTTTTCAACAAGGTAGGTTTCTTTAATGACCATTGTTTTATCAACGGCTTTACACATATCATAAAAAGTTAATGCAGCAATTGACACAGCAGTAAGGGCTTCCATTTCAACACCTGTTTTCCCGCTACATTTAACAGTAGCTTGAATATGGAGCTCATAGCCATGTTCTGCTTTTTCATAGTCAAATTGGAAATCTGTGCCTTGAAGCATGATGGGATGGCACATAGGAATGATATCGGCCGTTTTTTTTGCACCCATAATCCCTGCAATTTGAGCAACTTGTGTCGGATCACCTTTTTTAATGCCACCTTGTTGAATGGCTTCATAGACGGCATCAGATAAAGTAATCGTACTGCGAGCAATGGCTATACGTGTTGTGACTTCTTTTGCTGATATATCGACCATTTTGGGACGACCTTCCTCGTTCCAGTGTGTGAAATTATTCATTGTTAGACTCCTTTTTACTAGTTTGTGACCAATCTTGTTGGGCATTGATATTGATAAATGTTAGGCAATTGTCCTCAAAAGGGACATAGCAAACACGAACTTGCTCTAACAGCACTTTCATACTGCGTTTGTTTTGCTCCGTTAACTGTTGCGCCTTTGGTAAAGCAGTGCGCCGATATAATGCAGCTAATGGTTGATCGCGTTGGGCTTGTCTAGGAACAATAGCATCATATTCGTCATTAATTTTACTAAGCATTTTCTCAATAAAATCTGCATTCATATAAGGCATATCGCTCGCTACAACAAAGAACCATTCTACATCAGGATTGGCTTTCATTAAATGGTGCAGGGCAAAAAGAGGTCCTTGATGTGGCTGCTCTTCGATAACCCATTGGACATCTTCCTGCTCAAACATCTGTTGTAGGTGTGCGTTCGTAGCAATGATGAGAGGATCTAGCTGATTTTTTTGTAAGGCTATGAGACTATGTTTATATAAAGGCTGCCCAGCAAACAGTTCAAACATTTTAGGCTGACCATAGCGAGAGGATAGCCCGCCAGCTAACACAACACCTGCTATTTTCATAAGCGATTCAACTCACCGACAAAATGTTGGACTGTTGGAACAATAAGCTTTGTCATAGCTAGTGTCACTGCATTGGTGGAACCGGGTAATACATAGATAGCTGTTTGCTGACGGCTACCAGCTGTTGCCCGACTAAACATTGCTTTTGGACCAATTTCTTCAAAACTAAGTGTTCGAAACAACTCACCAAATCCCATCATTTCCTTTTCAAAAAGCGGCAGAATGGTGTCATAGGTTTGGTCTCTTGGTGTAAATCCTGTTCCACCTGTGACAATAACGGTATTGATTGTCGGATCACTGCACCAATTCTTCACATGCATGGCGATATCCTGTGGTTCATCCTTTGTTAGTTGATAGTCTCTTACTTCAAATGTAGCTTCTTGAAGCAAGGATTGAATACGCTGACCTGCATGATCATCTGCCTTTGTGCGTGTGTCACTAACGGTTAAAATTGCAACTTGAATGGGTTGCTGGTGATGTGTGGGATGCACAGTAAAAGACCTCCTTCATTCGTGTTTTACTGAAAAACATTGCTTTTATTATAATGCTATAAAGCAAAAGGTCAAACGAAAATTCATAGAAAGAAAGGCCCCATTGTTATGCAAAATAGATATTCTAGACAACAATTATTTAATTCTATCGGACAAGCAGGGCAGCAGTCCATCCAGCAAAAACATGTCCTCATTATAGGTGCGGGTGCATTGGGAAGTGCTAGTGCAGAAGCTCTTGTCCGTGCTGGTGTTGGTAAGCTGACGCTCATTGATCGTGATTATGTAGAATGGAGTAATTTACAAAGACAGCAATTATATACAGAACAAGATGCACAGGAAAAATTACCGAAAGTGATTGCTGCCAAAACAAGGCTCCAAAGTATCAACAAAGAGGTAGATATTCATGTCGCCATAATGGATGCTTGTACAGAGTCACTTCTGCCATTATTAGTAGGTGTCGATGTCATGGTTGATGCAACAGATAATTTTGATGTCCGCTTTGTGATGAATGATCTTGCACAAAAGCATCGAATTCCATGGGTGTATGGCTCTTGTGTTGGTAGCTATGGTGCGACCTATACGATTGTACCAGGTACAACACCTTGTTTGCATTGCTTGTTAAAGGTTATGCCCCATACAGGAATGACGTGTGATACGGTAGGAATTATTAGTCCAACAGTTCAGATCGTTGCTGCCTATCAAGTAGCAGAGGTTTTAAAGCTACTCGTTGGTGATGAAAAGGCCTTACGAAAAAGCTATTTAACATTTGATGTTTGGCAAAATCAACATTATGAAATCAATGTGGAAAAAATAAGGCAGGAGGATTGTCCCTCTTGTGGTAGCAAACCAATCTATCCTTATTTATCCTATGAATATCAAACGAAATTAGAGATTCTTTGTGGACGAGATGCAGTACAAATACGACCTCCGAAGCCGATTTATTATCAGTTGGAGCAGCTAGCCAACCAGCTTCGTCCCTACGGTGAAATTCAAAAAAATCCTTACTTGCTATCATGTCAAGCCGAGGATTATCGAATCGTTATTTTTCAAGATGGTCGTGTCGTTATACATGGAATACAAGATATACAAAAAGCTAAAAGCATTTACTATCGTTTATTAGGTTAAAGGAGTGTACCGAATGGTAGAAAAAAGACAACCAATTCCTGTGGCAGAAGCTGTTCATCGTGTAATGGATTATGCCTTTCAAGCAAAAAAGGAGCTTGTGCCATTAACGCACGTTCATGGACGTTTTATAGCAGAAGCTATTCGAGCTGACCATGATGTACCTGCCTTCGATCGTTCCCCTTATGATGGATATGCTATTCGTTCTATTGATAGCCGAGAAGCTTCCTCGCAGCAACCAGTCCGTTTTCAGGTCGTTGGGGAAATTGGTGCAGGCTATGTCTATGACGAGGTTGTTGGCGAACGACAAGCTGTCCGTATTATGACAGGTGCGCCTATACCACAAGGGTGTGATGTAGTTGTGATGCTGGAATTAACGTATACGTTTGAGGAAAATGACCAAAAGTATATGTCAATTAAACGGTCATTTGAGGCGGGTACCAATATATCCTACAAGGGAGAAGATGTGCAGCAAGGTGCCATCCTCATTGAACGAGGGCAATATATTAACCCAGGAGTCATGGCCTTACTCGCTACTTTTGGTTATGAGCAAGTGCCTGTTTATCGTAGACCTGTCATTGGTGTGATTGCTACTGGTAGCGAATTACTAGAGCCAGGTGAACCTTTACAGCCTGGTAAAATTCGAAATAGTAATGCGTATATGATGATGGCTCAAATTGAACGTGCTGGCGCAGAAGTAAAATATTTCGGCAAATTAAGCGATGATCTCAATTTATGTATTGAGCATGTGGAAAAAGCCTTACAGGAAGTCGATGTTCTCATTACAACGGGTGGCGTTTCTGTAGGTGATTATGATTACTTACCAGCCATTTATGAAGCGATCGATGCAAAGGTATTGTTTAATAAAATAGCAATGCGCCCAGGTAGTGTGACAACGGTAGCGGCTCGCAGGGGACAATTACTATTTGGACTTTCTGGTAATCCTTCAGCTTGCTATGTAGGCTTTGAGCTATTTGTACGCCCAATTATTCGTACTGCATGTGGCAATCAAAAACCACATTTACGTCGAGAGCAAGCGATTTTAGGAGCAGATTTTACAAAGCCTAATCCATTTACACGCTTCGTACGAGCGAGTGCCTACTATGAAAAAGGTCAGTTAGTTGCTGTCCCATCTGGGTTTGATAAATCAAGTGCGGTGTCATCTTTAGCGACAGCCAATGCTTTTATCGTTTTACCGGGTGGCTCACGGGGCTATGAAAAAGGGATGTCAGTAGCAGTCCTATTGTTAGAAGATAAACAAGGAAGTGAGTGGCCTTGGGACAAAATCGAAAAATCCTACAGATAGTTGGCTATCAAAATAGTGGAAAGACGACATTAATGGAGCAACTGATCAAGCAAGCTACAGCAGCAGGACTACGAGTAGGGACCATTAAGCATCATGGACATGGTGGAGTACCACACGTAGATGCTTCGAAGGATAGTGGTCGTCATGAGAAGGCGGGAGCAGATGTCACGGCAGTTGCGGGAGCAGGTACTTTACGGATGAGTATTCACCAAAATCATTGGCATCTGGCTGAAATACTAGAAATGTATGCATCCTTTCCACTGGATGTCATTCTAATTGAAGGCTATAAAAAAGAACATTATCCGAAGATCGTGCTCTTACGAACAGCACAGGATGAAGCTTTACTACAACAAGTTTCTAATATTATTTGTGTGCTCTATTGGCCAAGCTATCCACTTGATTCGTCACTAGCTATTCCAGCCTTTTCAATTCATGAAGAAGCACAGTATATGAAGTTTTTATGGAAGGAAATGAGGAAACCATCATGACGTCAGCATTATTTGAAATTATTGATAAACCTATTGATGTAGAGGAAGTAAGACAAAAAGTACTTAATCGAAATGCTGGGGCTATTACACTTTTCATTGGCACCGTGCGTGAAATGACGAATGGTAAAAAAACATTGCATTTAGAGTATCAAGCCTATCCTGCTATGGCAATTAAAATGTTTGAACAGATTGCAAAGGAAATACAAGAACAATGGTCAGAAGTGAAAGTGGCCATCACCCATCGTGTAGGTCATTTAGCTATTTCGGATATCGCTGTAGTCATTGCTGTTTCATCACCACATCGTAAAGTGGCCTATAGGGCGAATGAATATGCGATTGACCGCATAAAGCAAATTGTGCCGATATGGAAAAAAGAACATTGGGAGGACGGGACTGAATGGATTGGCGATCAATTAGAAAATGTCCCTTATCCGCAAGGAAAACCTGCCATTCAGGAGGAGGAAAAGTGTGATTAATATTTTATTATTTGCTCACTTACAGGAAGTAGTTGGGAAATCGAAGCTCACGGTAGAGCTCTCAGATGTGTCGGTTGCTCAATTGAAAGAGTGGATGGAACAGCAGTATCCGGAGCTATCATTACAACAAATGATGACAGCCATTAACGAGGAATTTGCGACAGATACAACGATTATCAACTCGGGTGACACGATCGCTTTTATACCACCAATCAGTGGGGGGTGACTGAAAAGAGGTAGTTGGTTGTAACCAACTACCTCTTTTATACTTTCAGGAGATGAATGCTAAGAAGCATAATAAAAGAAATGGCAACCATACACAAAACCCATGTCCAGGCAAGTGTCATGTTCCCTGAATCAAGCGCCATATAAATTGCAAGTGGGGTTGTTTGTGTCTTCCCTGGAATATTTCCCGCAAACATTAGAGTTGCTCCAAACTCACCCAAAGCTCTTGTAAAACTTAAAATTCCACCAGATACTAGTGACTTTAATGCGAGGGGAATGGACACATATAGAAAGACCTGCCATTCATTTGCGCCATCCATACGTGCCGCGTTTTCGATATCTTTTTCAACAGAGGCAAAGCCAGTTTTAGCGGACTGATACATTAATGGAAAAGCGACGATTGTAGAAGCAATGACGGCTGCCCACCAAGTGAACATGACTGGCTGATCAAAAAGCCACACAATTAAATTGCCTAGCATACTATTTTTTCCGAACAAAACAATAAGCAGGAAACCTACTACAGTAGGGGGTAAAACAAGTGGCAGCAATAACAAGGTTTCAAGCACTACTTTACCTTTAAAATGACGTGTAGCCATCCATTTGCCTATTAGAATACCTGCTACTATCGCCATTATTCCTGCGACAAAGGCAATCTCTATCGAAAGCTTGAGCGGAGACCAGAAATCAACGCTCATCTTTATTGGACTCCTTTAAATCCATATTTTTTAAAGACACTTATGGCCTCATCCGTCTGTAAAAATTGATAAAAATTTTCCGCCTCGTTAGTATGCTTACTAGCTTTTAGGACACCTACAGGATAAATAATCGGCGCGTGCATACCCTGATCCGCAGTGGCAACGATATCGACTTTATCGGAGACAAGGGCATCTGTTCGATAAACGATTCCAGCATCCACATTTTCTGTTTCGGTATAAGTAAGGACTTGCCGCACATCTTTTGTGTAGACCACTTTCGATTCAAGTAGATCCCAAAGCTGCATATTTTTTAATGTGTCCACACCATACTGCCCAGCAGGTACGGTTTCGGGTGTACCAAGCGCTAATTTCCCTGCTTGCTGTAGATCTTCAAAGGAATGAATTTGTTTCGCATTATGTTTAGGAACGACTAATACTAATTCGTTTGCTAATAAATTGATTCCTTGCTGTCGATCAATCATTCCTTCTTCTACAAGGGTATCGAATTTATCCTCTGCTGCTGACAAGAAAAGATCTACAGGAGCACCCTGTAAAATTTGTTGTTGCAGTGCACCTGAACCACCAAAGTTAAAGTGGATTTTGATGGATTCATGTTCTTTTTCATAAATTGTTTGAAGTTCTTTTAAGGCATCCTGTAAACTAGCTGCCGCAGAAATTGTTAATTCAACAGGATTATTTGCTGAGACCTCATTTTCTTGGCTACTACAGCCAGCTAATAGACCTCCTAGTATAAACACTGTTGCAAAGAAACTATAAAAGTATTTTCTCATGATGATGGTACTCCTTTTATAACTCGTTATAACAAGACATAACCAATTATAATAAGACATAAGTAAAAAGGAAAGATAGGATTGCTAGAAAACTTCAAGATGTTCATCAGACAATAAATACGTTACCATGTAAAAAGAGGCTTATAGGAGGAGAACTTTTACATGTCACAAGAACAATCCTATACGATTGAAGAAGTCGCACAATTATTAAAGGTTTCAAAATTAACAGTTTATGATTTGGTGAAAAAAGGAGATTTGCCCGTTTTCCGTGTCGGCCGGCAAATGCGGGTAGATCGTATGGACTTGCAAGCCTATATTCAAAAACGTAAAACAGGTACAACTCAAAAAGTGCCCGTGCCAAAGATAGGCAATCAAGCAAAACAATATCCTAAAATTATTATTAGTGGACAGGATTTAGTGTTGGATTTATTAGCAAAATATATTGAGAAAAGACAATCGATTAAAGTATTACGTTCCCATGAAGGTAGCTTTAATGGTGTCATGGCGTTGTATAACGGAGAATGTGATATTGCGAGTTTACATATGTTTGATGGTGATACAGGAGACTATAATACACCCTATGTAAAAAAGATTTTTGTGAGCCATCCTTTCATACTTTTCAATGTCATTTCACGTCGAGCAGGTTTCTATGTTCAAAAAGGAAATCCGTTGCAACTTCAATCATTTGAAGATTTTAAGACTACAGCGTGTAAGCTAATCAATCGTGAGAAGGGCTCGGGTGCTCGGACTTTATTAGATGAACAATTGCGAATTCACCACATCTCACCATCCACTATTGAGGGGTACCATAACGAAGAAATGAGTCATCTTGATGTTGCCTCTGCTGTAGCAAATGGTCATGCAGATGTTGGAATAGGAATTGAAAAAATGGCTAAGCTCATTAATGTCGATTTTATACCTGTAGTAACAGAGCGTTATGACATTGTGTTATTCAAATCACCTGAAAATCAACCATTAATTGATCTAGTGAAGGAAATTTTGACTGCACCAGATTTTCAGGCGGAAGTGGCTGCTTTAGGAGATTATGATATTTCACAGATGGGTCAAGTCATGTATGAAACGTTGTAATCTAAAATTTTTCATTGAGTTTCCCTACAACATCGATTACAATTTTACTGGGAAATTGTATGGTCGTTGTGTTATTCCTACATTGCTCAACGTCAACACAATTTCTATATAATACATGGTGAGATGGATAAATTAGTAGATAAAACTGCTTAGATATTAGCCCGCCATAAAATAGTTTGCGATTTATATGCGCAACTATTTTATGGTGGGCTTTTTATATAGGCTAAAAAATAGGAGTTGAAACATGTGACTTGGTCAGTTTTACACATCATTGGTATTATTGCATACGCGATTAGCGGAGCATTTGTGGCTTTACAGGCCAACTATTCGTTTATTGGTATATTTGTGCTTGGTCTAACAACCTCTTACGGAGGTTCCATCATTCGCAACGTTGTCCTTGATATACCTGTGTCAGATATATGGGAGCGTCATTCCTTACTCGTTGTCCTCATCACGCTAACGACCCTTTTATTTATCAAAAGGGATTGGATACATCACTGGAACCGATGGGGATATTTCTTTGATTCGATTGGCCTTGCTTCTTTTGCTATACAAGGAGGGTTATTAGCAAAAAGCTTGAATCATGATCTAGGCATCATTATCATCGCTTCGATGTTTACAGGTGTGGGGGGAGGAATGATTCGTGATTTATTAGCTGGTCGAACGCCACTTGCATTAAGAGAAGAAATACATGCCGTATTGACTTTTTTATGTGCTCTTTGCATATGGGCACGGTGGAGCAGCCCTCTTGAGTTGTCGATAATCGTTATTGCCATCGTGCTCATTCGAATGTTATCTGTAAATAATAAATTAAAATGGGAGCGTCCTTTTAAACAATCTCACTAGCATGATGTGAAGTGGTGATAAAATAATCAACATTCACAGGAAAAATGGACTAATTGTCGAAGTAGGAGTAGATAACTTTTTCAATATGAATGGGGGAATGAAAATATGACAATAAAACGTTTAAGTGAATGGCTGCAAACATCAACGAACACGGTCATTTTAACAGGAGCGGGCATGTCAACAGAAAGTGGAATTCCAGATTTCCGTTCAGCATCGGGCTGGTGGAAAAATATTGATCCTCGAGCTGTAGCGACAACTGAGGCATTGACAGAAAATTATTCTTTATTTCATGAGTTTTATAAAATGCGCCTTGAAAATTTAGAAAAAGCAGCACCTCACGAAGGTCATCAAATTTTAGCGGATTGGGAACAAAGGGGAATCGTTTCATTAGTGGCTACTCAAAATGTGGATGGTTTTCATCAATTGGCAGGAAGTCAAAAAGTAGAGGAATTACATGGTTCGATACGTTCCATTCGTTGTCACCGTTGCCAGCAGGCGGCTTCCATGGAGCATTTCTTGAGCAAGGCTAGTTGCAGTCATTGTGGTGGCAAACTTCGTCCAAATGTCGTTCTATTTGGAGAAAGTCTACCGCAAATTAGCTGGCACACGTCAATGGAGGCGATTAAAAAGGCTGAACTTGTCCTTGTCTTAGGAACAAGCCTTGAGGTATACCCCGTAAACCAGCTGCCGATGATGACAAGTGGGAAAACCGTTTATATTAATTTAGATATGTCGCAGCATGCAACGCCATTCGATTTAAAAATAGAGGGGAAAATAAAAGAAGTGTTGCAACAATTAGAAGTGTAAAAAGGCGCCCTTGCGAAAACAAGTGGCGCCTAAAACATTTGCGGTAAAAATTCCTTTGTGAATCGTTGATTTTTACGTAGCCATATTTTTAAAATCATCCGATGTGTTAGCAGTCTATGCCTTTTATTTGGCCTTTCCTTTGCTTCTAGTAAGCTTTGAAGTAGAATACAAGTTTCAGTTGCAAAAGCTTCAGTCTCCACGAGAATATCGAGCTTGTAATCGATGAGCTGAGCTGCCTGGACCTTAGTAAGGAGTTGAGCAAATCGCGTATTCATAGCTGCATAATTTTCTTCTAATTCTAGATCGATCAGTTCGTAAAGTGTATGTTCTATTTCAACTTCAAGTTCTTGTAGTAGTTCATTTAATGGCTGTGTCAAAAAATATCACCTCTTTTACACTACTAGATAACCAATAACAGCAAACAATATGCCAACTAACACGGTACTAACGATATAGCTAATGACCTGCCCCCATTTTTGCTGTTCAATCAGCTGGAGTGATTCAAATCCAAAAGTGGAGAATGTCGTATAGGCTCCTAAAAAGCCAATGCCAATCAGTTGCCATAACCAATCACTAAGCTGTAGAGCAAATACAAGTCCAAGTGCAAACGAACCTGTACTATTGATAATAAACGTTGCCCACGGGTATGGATGTGCTAGTAATTTACCTAGATAAAATCTTGTAAGAGCACCAAAGAATCCACCTATTCCTACAAAAATCATACTACATGCCCCCTAGCCACTCGAATTCCGAGCCATGCACAAGCTAGTCCACCTACGACACTAGCCACAACATAAAGTATAGCCTGAAGCCACTCGCCATTTTCTAGGAGTAATAGTGTATCTAAGGAAAATGTCGAAAAGGTGGTAAAGGCGCCACAAAAGCCCGTACCAATCCCAAGTACAATTGGTGTGCGCTTTGTAAAAGAAGTAAAAAGCCATGCTAAGCAAAAGCAACCAAGTAAATTGATAAACAGTGTCGTTAAAGGAAATGGTCCTGTATTTGGAATAATAACACTAAGACTATACCGACTAATGGCACCAAATATACCGCCAATTCCCACCGCTATAAATGACTTCAAAGTAAAGACCCCTAACTAAAAATGACTATAGTGAAAGTGTAGCATGAGTAGAAAATTTTAGAAATATTTCTACTCAACAACGCCAATCTATGTCCCTAAAACTAGCTTTTATCTGTATATAATGTTTAGAAGCTGTTTAGAAGGGAAGGGAAATTTTGATTTGGCTCTTTAATATATCAAAATATTAAATATGATGAAAGAGTTTTCATTTAAATAAGATTCTTAAAAACGTTGGCATGGCATTCGCCGTTTACGGAATACCCGTTAACGGCTTAACCGGAAACGGAAACCCCGCCACTACTAAGTAATAAATAACTAAATAATAAATAACTAATGATGATGATATATAAGGATTAGAAAGATGGAAGAAGATTGTGGCAAACATTGGCATCATTTTATGGCGTATTATCGGGGTATTTTTTATTGCATGTTTTTAATTTCAGCCTTTAGGTTAATGTAAGCAATCATCAATTATTGTAAAGTTATAGTCGATACTCGACTAACATATCTGCCTTTTGGTTCCATAAAGCAATTCAATGCTTTAAAGCGTTAACTATTTTCTAGGAATGATAAAAAATTACAGGAGGATAGTTGACAAATATTTCTATAGTGTGATAATCTTCAAGAACACTATAACAAATCAACCAAAGGAGGGCATGACAATGTTAATTTTACCAGTATCATATTCATTCACAGTTACATACATTGTCCATGCCTAACGTTTATTTAAGATTGCAGAAAAAGGTATGGATTCCGTTCTGCCTTTTATAAGAGACACATGCTCTTTGTAGGGTATGTGTCTTTTTTGGTGCCTAAAAAGGTTGTAGTGAAAATAAAAAAGGAGTGTATGTATATGCGAAACACAGTACAACGAATGATTTTCAAAAAGGAATTTCTTGAAAGTGGGTAGCTATCCGCAACAGCACGGAAGAAAGAGGGTTATGATGAATGTTTGACGTTTTAAGTAAATTAGGCTGGTTCTTTAAAAAATATTGGAAGCAATATACAGTTGCGATAGTGCTGCTGATGATTGCCAGTGGGCTGGAAGTTGTTCCTCCCTATTTGCTCGGTACTATTATCGATCTGTTGACTGCAGGAGAAATGACGCCAGCAATTTTAACAAAGTATATATTAATTTTCATTGGGATTATTATTGGGGGATATCTATTAAATTTTGTGTGGCAATTCCGACTATTTGAAGGGGCTATAAACCTGGAGAAAATTTTACGTCGCAATTTAATGCAGCATTTTTTACGGATGACCCCAACGTTTTATGAGAAAAACCGCACAGGGGATTTAATGGCACGTGCAACAAATGATTTAAATGCCGTCTCCTTAACAGCAGGCTTTGGTATTATGACGTTGATTGACTCAACGATTTATATGGGCTTTATCATTTTTGCGATGGGCTATATGATTTCGTGGAAGCTAACATTTTTTGCGATGTTGCCTGTACCTATAATGGCCATCCTAATTCAATATTTAGGGAAAATCGTTCATGAGCGCTATATGAAGGCACAAGATGCATTTGGTGAGCTGAACGATAGTGTACTTGAATCTGTAGCGGGCGTGCGAGTGGTGCGTGCCTATGTGCAGGAAAAAAAGGATGAGGCTAATTTCGCAGATATGAGTGAAACAGTCTATGCGAAAAATATTCATACAGCTAAAATTAACGCTTTATTTGGTCCAATAACAAAAGTTGGGACTGGGATTAGTTATGTTGTAGCGCTTGGCTATGGAGCTTACTTAGTGTCAACGGAGGCCATGACTGTTGGGCAACTGGTCACATTTAATGTCTATTTAGGGTTAGCTGTTTGGCCAATCTTCGCCATTGGAGAGTTAATCAATGTAATGCAGCAAGGGAATGCCTCACTTGATCGGGTGCAGGAAACATTGAACTATGAAGCCGATGTTCAAAATATTCCGAATCCACAAATGATTGCGACACCTAAAGCAATTGGTTTTGATGATTTAACATTCCAATATCCAATGAGTCAGGTGAAAAACCTACAGCAAATTTCACTATCATTAAAAAAAGGCCAAACGCTTGGCATTGTTGGTAAAACTGGAGCGGGGAAAACAACGTTCCTACGCCAATTATTACGAGAATATCCAATCGGTCAGGGTCAGCTTTTGATTGATGGTATCGATATTACGGCTCAAACGAAGGAACAGATTCTTGATTGGATTGGTTATGTACCACAAGATCATGTACTTTTCTCTCGTACTATCCGTGAAAATATATTATTTGGGAAAGAAGATGCGACCCAAGCTGAATTGCAGCAGGCCATTCGTGCCGCGTATTTTGAAAAAGATCTAGAAAACTTACCAATGGGTCTTGAAACACTTGTTGGGGAAAAAGGTGTATCTCTTTCAGGCGGTCAAAAACAACGTGTGTCTATTGCGCGTGCGTTGATTAAAGATCCTGAAATTTTAATGCTTGATGATTCGCTTTCCGCTGTCGACGCGAAGACAGAGGCAAGAATTATTGAAAATATTCAGCGTGAACGTCATGGTAAAACGACGATTATTACGACGCATCGCCTATCAGGCATCCAACATGCTGATGTCATTATCGTATTGGATGATGGGCAAATAGTAGAGCAGGGAACACATGAGGAACTTCTTTCACAACAAGGATGGTATAAAGAGCAATTTGACCGTCAGCAGCTAGAAGGAGGTGCCTCATGAGTACGAGTCAACGTTTAACTCGCTATGCGATGTATTTTAAAAAGCCAATACTTCTTGGCTTGTTCTTCCTAACAATCGCCGTTTTTACGGAGCTTGTTGGGCCATTTATTGCCAAACATATTATTGATCATTACATGACGATAGGTCATATTGAAATCAAACCGATAACATGGTTATTACTAGTTTATTTACTGTTAGCCATTGCAACAGCCATATTACGCTATTTTATGTATATTTATTTACAAATTGGCGCGAACCGCGTCATCCAAAAATTACGGAAAGATGTCTTTGAGCATATTCAAACTTTACCAATTCAGTACTTTGATAATTTGCCTGCAGGTAAAATTGTGGCGCGCGTAACAAATGATACAGAGGCGGTTCGTAATTTATATGTGCAGGTACTTTCCAATTTTGTAACGAGCTTTATTTCGATCATTGGCGTGTATATCGCACTCTTTATTTTAAATTGGAAAATGGCGATGCTTGCTTTAACAATGATTCCGATTGTTTACTTATGGATGATTTTATATCGAAAGTTTGCTTCAAAATATAATGACGTCATTCGTACGAAAATCGCAGATATAAACGCTATGATTAACGAATCCATTCAAGGTATGACAATTATTCAGGCGTTCCGTCGTGAGCAACAAATGACCAAGGAATTTGATGACATGAATAATGAGCATTATGCTTATGAACGTAAGCTACTAGTGCTTGACTCAGCCACTTCCTTTAACCTGGTGAATACGTTAAGGCTCATCATGTTTACGGTCTTTATTTTCTACTTTGGTACGCAATCATTTACAGCAACTCAAGTGATTTCCGCAGGGACATTATATGCGTTTGTCGATTATTTAACAAAGCTATTTAATCCGATCACGAATATTGTAAACCAATTTTCACAGCTTGAGCGTTCACTTATTGCTGGTAAACGTGTCTTTGAGGTACTAGATACGGATGGTGAGCCTGTTTCTGAAAAGAACTTACCAAGATATAAAGGAAATGTGGTCTTCGAAGATGTTTCCTTTGCTTATAAGGATAATGATTATGTATTGAAAAACCTATCATTTAAAGCGCATCAAGGTGAAACCATCGCTTTAGTTGGTCATACGGGCTCTGGGAAAAGTTCCATTATGAACTTACTATTCCGCTTCTATGATCCATCGAAAGGGAAAATCACAATCGATGGCATTGATATCACCTCTGTTCCTCGTCAAACGATGCGTGAACATATGGGGATTGTGCTACAGGACCCTTATTTATTTACAGGCACGATCGCCTCCAATGTGAGCTTAAACAACCCTAACATCTCACGTGAAAAAATTGATGCTTCTTTAAATGCAGTCGGAGGAGAACGTGTTTTAGCCAACTTACCAAATGGTTATGATGAGCCAGTTATTGAGAAGGGGAGTACGTTATCATCAGGACAACGTCAGTTGATTTCCTTTGCACGAGCACTTGCCTTCGATCCAGCGATTTTAATATTAGATGAAGCGACTTCGAATATTGATACGGAAACGGAAGAGATTATACAGCATGCCATGGACGTTCTTAAAAAAGGACGAACAACATTTATTATTGCCCATCGACTTTCTACAATTAAAAATGCGGACCGTATCCTTGTGCTTGATCGAGGGAAAATTGTTGAGAATGGTACACATGATGAGCTACTAGCCCTTGGCGGTATTTATGACAAAATGTATCAAATGCAAGCAAGTTCCTTACAGTAATACTGGATGAAAGAGCCCCACTTCATACATGGAAGTGGGGCTCTCTTGTTTATCTTACATATTTAAAGACATTCACAAAGAATAATAGGACGGACAGCGCTACAGCAATGCCACCACCTGATACAAATAATTCAAATAACCAGCGTGGTACATCAAGATAGACCATCATCATGCCAACAAGGAGGAATGGTAAACCAATATTATAAAGCCAAAATTGTGCCTTAGCGAGACCAGTTTCTGCAGCTTCTTTATACGTTGAATAAATTAAACCTATGAATCCAGTAGTCAGCCAACCTACCACACCGATATGAGCATGTGTCGCCTTCCATTGAAGTTGAACAGTATAATGCATAAACAGGCCAAAAGCAAAAACAATCAATAAATAAAAGACTGAAACCTTTATCCATTTAGCACCCATCATCCACAACTCCTTTCTTGAAAGTCTTTTTAGCTAGCTGCTACAGTATATTCTTGTCAAATTAAAAAGATGCTTGTGTAAATTTGAAAATAATTGTTGTTTGCAGGGGAAAAACCGAAATTTTTCATCAAGTTTGAAGATTATTATAGTCTTCTTTTCTATTGGGAATTTTCTTATAATATGTAAACTTTTTCTCGAGTTCTACGTTGTATAGGCAGAAGGGAGGTAGACATGGCAAAGCAATCATTGAATGAGTTTCTACAGCAAGTAGGAACTCTGTTATATCGTTATTTAAGAAAACGTGGATTAGCCCATGAGGATGCGGAAGATATCGTCCAAGATACTTGCTATAAGTTTTTATTACATAAAAATGGGATTCAGTCAGATAAAGCAATGAGCTGGTTATATCGCGTGGCAACCAACCAATTTTATGATCTCAAAAGAAAGGAAAAGCGCCATCCAACAACAGAATATGATGAATTTCAATTGACCTCATTAATAAATATTCCTGAATTTCAGGTTTTAAAAAAAGAAAAATTAAAGGACATAAGAGACACGCTTGACACGTTATCCATCTTGCATCAGGAAGTATTAATCCTCAAATATGAGCTGGGATTATCATATAAGGAAATTTCAGCATTAATGAATAAAAATGAAAACACTTTAAAAACGCATGTGAGACGAGCTAGGGAAGAATTTACTGTACGATTTAAGGAGGATATTTATTATGAATAAAGAACACCATAATTTTTTATTTGATGATAAACAAACGAAAAAAATAATGAGAAAGGCAAGGTTTTGGTCAACAATAAAAATGATTGGCATCACACTGATTGTTACGCCTATTGTTCTAATAGCATTTTGGTATGGTCTTAGACATTTATCGTTAAACAGTGCACAAAAAGTAAGTGATGACATTCATTTATTTAACGAAATAAGTGCTCCAAATGTTCAAATTAGTAATCAGAAATATGACGATAATTTACTCGGAGGAAAAATAATAACAACGACCTATAAGGTGCTCGGAGATCAGCATCGTCCCTATATTTGGACACCTATCGAAAGTGATTATAATTTATTTGGAACGCTTACACAAACTTACATTTCTAACTCTATCCAAATAGAAGGTTCAGAATCACTGGCAGAAACACATCAACTCGAACGGTTTAATGACTACACAGGTGATCGAGAAATGTTTTTTTACCATCCTAAGATTTCCTACGATCAATACAAAGATAAAATAAGTGAACTGAAACAATTGGAGAACAATACTTTAGTAGAATTAGCCATCTCTTTTGATAATGCCTATAGTTTTGATGAAATTAAAAGCAAGCTGCCCACTGAAGTGCAAGTAGATTGGTGGTGGGTGGATGCCTATACAGATGATACTTTAGATTTTTTTCAGCAAGGACAGAATACAATTCCAGCCAACTACCCATACATTTATGGTTTCCAATCAGAGCAATCAAAACCAAAACCTCGCCGTTCTTCAAGCAACGAGGTTGACACCTTTATTCGAAACATTGAGCTACTTCGGGAAAGTAAAAATTTTGAGTGGGAAACAAACGAGGTTTATCAAGCTTTAATAGGGGAAAATGGAAACTTGGAGACAAGTGATGTGAAAATAATTGGGGCAGTCGTAACTGGCACACCCGAGCAATTACAGTTATTACAAGGAAAATCCTATATTAAAGCATCTACTTTCGGGGTAATATCCAACCAAAAATAGAGAATGTAAGAGATCAAATAGTTCATTAAAAGGTAAAGCTTATTTTAGCCATTCATAAAATAAGCTTTTTCTGTGAAGTCTATTTAGTTTACAATTAAATAGTTTAATATTAAACTATTTGTAAATGAACAATAAGGAGATGTTGATAAATGACTAAACTACAAGATAAAGTAATTATCATTACTGGTGGTGCGGGTGGCATTGGTAGTGGAATGGCAAAAGCAATGGCAAAGGAAGGGGCCATCGTTACAATTGTTGATTTAAACAGGGAAGCCGGCGAGACAATGGAAAAAGAATTGCAAGCAATCTCTCCGAAATCTATGTTTTTGCAGGCAAATTTAATGGAACGCGATCATTTACCAAAAATTATTGATACAGTCGTAGAAAAATACGGTAAACTAGATGTGCTAGTTAATAACGCTCATGCTTCAAAACAAGTTACAATAGAAGAAATAACACAAGCAGATCTTGATTTATCATTTGGGACAGGCTTTTATCCAACCTTCTACTTAATGCAAGCAGCACTACCACACTTAAAAGAAACAAAAGGAAATATTATTAACTTTGCATCTGGTGCAGGCATACAAGGACATGAGACACAGGCAGCGTATGCAGCTGCTAAGGAAGCCATCCGAGGCATTTCTCGTGTAGCGGCAAATGAATGGGGTCGTTTTGGTATTAATGTTAATATCATTAGTCCACTTGCTGATTCACCAGGTGTTCAGGCATGGGCAAAAGCACAGCCAGAGTATTATGAAGCGGTTAGAAGTAAAATCCCGCTAGGTCGTTTCGGTAATGTTGAGCAAGATATCGGCCGTGTAGCTGTTTTCTTAGCATCCGATGATTCTCAATACATTACGGGTCAAACGATTATGGTGGATGGAGGTTCACTAATGCTTCATTAATTCTCGACGTTGAGGAGGATTTTTTTGAAACAGACAAATATTTTTAAACTGATTCATATGATTGAACAGGTGAATAATGCCAACATTATACGTTTTACAAAAGCGTTTCCATATCCTTTAGGGATTTCACCCATTTTAGTTTTAAATGAGCTACATGTGAAAGGCCCTCAAAAACAGGCAGAATTAGCTGAAACAATCGGCTATACAAAAGGAGCCATGACAAGCATTGCA
>NZ_DAMDAY010000017.1:0-9499 GCF_032093475.1 Lysinibacillus sp.
TGTGGAGACCGGCTCCAAATTGTGAGAAATCCGCTCAAAGCGATCGAAATCCTTCAGCCGACATAACAGCATACAGGTAGCTACAGAACAGAGTCTAATTAAAAAGGGGAAATGGACAATGAACTTTCAGTTAACAGAAGAGCATGAACAATTACGTGAAATGATTCGTGATTTTGCGATAAATGAAGTGGCGCCAACAGCGGCAGAACGTGATGAGAATGAAGAATTCGACCGTGCTATTTTCGATAAGATGGCAGAGCTTGGGTTAACGGGTATTCCGTGGCCTGAGGAATATGGTGGCGCAGGATTTGATTACCTTGCGTATGTCATTGCTGTCGAGGAATTATCACGTGTTTGTGCTTCAACAGGGGTAACGTTATCGGCACATACGTCATTGGCAGGCTGGCCACTTTACAAGTTCGGTACAGAAGAACAAAAACAAAAATATCTTCGTCCAATGGCTGAAGGAAAACATATTGGAGCTTACGGCTTAACAGAACCAGGATCAGGTTCAGATGCAGGCGGCATGAAAACATATGCAAAACGTGATGGCGATGATTATATTTTAAATGGCTCAAAAATCTTTATTACAAACGGTGGAGTGGCGGATACATATATTGTATTTGCTGTTACTGATCCAGAGGCAAAACATGGTACATCAGCATTTATCGTAGAAGCTGGATTCGAAGGTTTTTCTGTAGGTAAGAAAGAGAAGAAATTAGGGATTCGTTCATCTCCAACAACAGAAATTATTTTTGAAAACTGTCGTGTGCCAAAAGAAAATCTACTAGGTGCTGAAGGGGAAGGCTTTAAAATTGCTATGACGACACTAGACGGTGGACGTAATGGTATTGCGGCTCAAGCTGTAGGAATTGCGCAAGGAGCACTTGATGCAGCAGTTGACTACGCAAAAGAACGTGTACAATTTGGTAAACCAATCACTGCCAATCAAGGTGTATCCTTTAAATTAGCAGATATGGCTACTCAAATTGAGGCTTCTCGACTTCTTACATACCAAGCGGCTTGGTTAGAGTCTAATAACCTACCGTATGGGAAGGCATCTGCAATGGCGAAATTGATGGCTGGTGATACAGCAATGAGTGTAACGACAGAGGCGGTTCAAGTATTTGGTGGCTATGGTTATACAAAAGATTATCCGGTAGAGCGCTTTATGCGTGATGCCAAAATTACACAAATTTACGAGGGTACGCAGGAGATTCAACGTCTAGTAATCTCGCGTATGTTAACGAAATAATCGATGACTGAAAAAGATAAAAGGCCCCAAGTACAGTCAACCGTAAAAGATGAAAATTTAATCGCCATTCGTCGTGAACAAATGATTCAGGGAGCTATTAAGTTATTTAAAGAAAAAGGCTTTCACCGTGCTACGACGAGAGAAATTGCAAAAGCTGCTGGCTTTAGTATCGGTACGTTGTATGAGTACATTCGAACTAAAGAAGACGTTCTTTATCTTGTATGTGATAGTATTTATCACCATGCGATGGAGCGACTTTCGAGTTACGAGATTAAAGCGGGAACTATCGATGAGTTAAAAGAAATGATTCGAGAATATTTCCTGCAAATTGATAGCATGGTTGATGAGCTAACAATCATGTATCAAGAAACCAAATCATTATCAAAAGAAGCACAACGCTATGTATTTAGTAAAGAATTTGAAATGGTTGCTACATTTGAGCGATTGCTACAGCGTTGTGTACAGTCTGGAGAATTAACAATGACAGACAAGCAAATCCATTTAGCAGCCAATAACTTAGTTGTATCAGGACAAAGTTGGGCGTTCCGCAAATGGGCATTACATCGTCAGCATTCAATTGAAGAGTTTATTGATATGCAAATTACATTGTTTATTTCAGGCATAAAGGGGTTCTAATATTTCGTAAGGGGTTTGTCGGTAATTGCATACAGCGACATTGCAATTGCCGGCTTTTTTCAATTCATTAAGGGGAGAGAGTGAGGATTTCATATGACAAAGGTAGAAGTATATCGTCCAAAAAATCATGTACGTTTTGTGACAGCATCGAGTCTTTTTGATGGACATGATGCTTCAGTCAATATTATGCGACGCATTTTACAATCGAGCGGTGTGGAAGTAATCCATTTAGGTCATAACCGCTCGGTTGAAGAAGTCGTGAATGCTGCGATACAAGAAGATGCACAAGGTATTGCTGTTTCTTCTTATCAAGGCGGACATATGGAATACTTTAAATATATGTATGATTTACTGCGTGAAAAAGGAGCACCTCATATTAAAATTTATGGCGGTGGTGGAGGGGTAATTTTACCTCGGGAAATAAAAGAGCTTCATGCATATGGCATTGCAGGAATTTTCTCACCAGAGGATGGCCGTGTATTAGGGCTACAAGGAATGATCAATGAGCAAATTAAAGGAAC
Organism: Lysinibacillus sp.; assembly: GCF_032093475.1. Lineage (NCBI taxonomy): Bacteria > Bacillati > Bacillota > Bacilli > Caryophanales > Bacillaceae > Lysinibacillus > Lysinibacillus sp. Next base: position 2,413 of record NZ_DAMDAY010000017.1, read on the forward strand.
AGACTTTCCTACTGCAACAGGTAACTATTTAGAGAAATTAGAGGCATTAACAACAGATACGCCAGAAATTTTAGCAAATTTAATAACAGCAGCTGAGTCAAATGATGATGAAGCTACGAAAGAAATGTTGGATGAGGCACGAAAGCGTTCTAAAGGTACACCTGTAATGGGGATTACAGGAACAGGTGGAGCAGGGAAATCTTCTTTAACAGATGAACTAATTCGCCGATTCTTAAAGGAATTCCCAGATAAACGTGTAGCCATTCTGTCCGTTGATCCAACAAAGCAAAAAACGGGTGGGGCATTACTTGGGGATCGAATTCGTATGAATGCTATCTTCAATAACCGTGTTTACATGCGTAGTTTAGCAACTCGTGGCTCACGTACGGAATTATCAGCATCGATTGGTGATGTTCTAGATGTTGTACGAGTAGCAGGCTATGATTTAATCATCGTAGAAACAAGTGGTATTGGTCAAGGTGATGCTGAAATTACAAAATACACGGATCTATCTATGTATGTGATGACAAGTGAATTTGGTGCACCAACACAGCTTGAGAAAATCGATATGATTGATTTTGCAGATGTTATTGCTATTAATAAATTTGAGCGAAAAGGCTCAGAGGATGCATTACGCCAAGTTCAAAAACAATATCAACGTTCAAGAGAGCTTTGGGAAGAATCACTTGATGCTATGCCAGTATACGGTACGATTGCTAGTCAATTTAATGATAAAGGGACCAATGCATTATTCGCAGCCTTAGTAAATATTATTAATGAGAAAACAGGCTACAATTGGGAAACGAGCTATGAGCAATTTGCTAAGACACAAAAGCAAGATGTTATCATTCCAAATGACCGTCGTTATTATTTACGGGAAATTACGGATACAGTTCGTGGCTATCATAAAAAATCAGAACAGCAGGTGGCATTTGCCCGACGTCTGTTCCAATTAGAAGGGGCCATGGCAGCAGTTAAGGAAAAGGCGCCAGATGATGCTCTTGTCGCATCGCTTGCTTCTTTAGCAGAAGGTGTTAGGGACGAATTAACAGCAGAATCCAAGCGTATATTGGATAATTGGCAAGCTTTAAAAGAAGCCTATGCTGGCGATGAGTTTGTGACAAAAGTTCGTGATAAAGAAATTCGCACAATCTTAAAAACAACCAGTCTTTCTGGTACGAAAATTCCAAAAGTAGTATTGCCAAAGTTTGAGGACTACGGTGAAATATTGCGTTGGGTTTATAAAGAAAATGTGCCTGGAGAATTCCCATATACAGCAGGAGTTTTCCAATTCAAACGTGAAGGTGAAGATCCAAAGCGTCAATTTGCTGGTGAAGGCACGCCAGAGCGAACAAATAAACGCTTCCACTATTTATCGAAGGATGATGATGCAAAGCGTTTATCTACAGCATTTGATTCTGTTACATTGTATGGGGAGGACCCAGATTACCGACCAGATATTTATGGTAAGGTCGGCGAATCAGGTGTATCAATCTGTACACTAGAAGATATGAAAAAGCTTTATGCAGGCTTTGATTTATGTGCTCCTTCTACATCTGTTTCCATGACAATTAATGGTCCAGCACCTATTATTTTAGCCATGTTCATGAATACAGCAATTGATCAACAAGTACAATTGCGTGAGAAAGAGTTAGGACGTACTTTGACAGTTGAAGAGTTTACGGAGACACGTGAGAAAACATTGCAGGTTGTGCGTGGAACAGTGCAGGCTGATATTTTAAAAGAAGATCAAGGGCAAAATACATGTATTTTCTCAACTGAATTTGCTTTACGTATGATGGGTGATATTCAGCAGTACTTCATTGATCATAAAGTGCGTAACTACTATTCAGTTTCTATTTCCGGCTACCATATTGCAGAGGCTGGAGCAAATCCTATTTCTCAATTAGCCTTTACCTTAGCAAATGGCTTTACGTATGTAGAGTATTATTTAAGTCGAGGCATGAATATTAATGACTTTGCACCAAACCTATCGTTCTTCTTCTCAAATGGATTAGATCCTGAGTATACAGTTATTGGACGTGTTGCTCGCCGTATTTGGGCAATTGTTATGCGTGATAAATATAGTGCGAATGAGCGTGCTCAAAAGCTGAAATATCATATTCAAACATCTGGTCGTAGTCTACACGCACAGGAGATTGATTTTAATGATATTCGTACAACACTACAGGCATTAATGGCTTTACAAGATAATTGTAACTCATTGCATACTAACGCCTATGATGAGGCTATTACTACGCCTACTGAGGAATCAGTGCGCCGTGCGATGGCTATACAAATGATTATTACGAAGGAACATGGTTTAGCGAAAAATGAAAATCCGCTACAAGGTGCGTTTATTGTAGAAGAGTTGACAGATCTTGTAGAAGAAGCGGTCCTTGAAGAATTTGATCGTATCAATGATCGTGGTGGGGTGCTAGGTGCGATGGAGACGCAGTACCAACGAGGTAAAATTCAAGAGGAGTCCATGTACTACGAAATGCTAAAGCACTCTGGTGAGTTACCGATTATCGGTGTCAATACTTACTTAAATCCAAATCCACCTTCAGATGCAGATATAGATAATATGGAAATTGCCCGTGCCTCAACTGAAGAAAAGGAAACACAAATTCACAATTTACAAGCATTCTGGAAGGCGCATGAAGGGGAAAGTGAAGCAGCTATTGCACGTTTACAAGAAGTTGCTGTCAATAACGGCAATATTTTTGCTGAGCTGATGGAAACAGTAAAAGTAGCTAGTTTAGGACAAATTACGAAAGCCTTATATGAAGTAGGTGGACAATATCGTCGTAACATGTAATGGTAGTTCAAAACTTCATCATTTCTAATAGTTTTATTTAATTTTTGTAACTCAAGCATTTAGTGTCTAGTCTTTAGATTAGGCACTTCTTTTTATTTTCGTTATAATAGAAATGTAAAAAAAAGGGGAGGCGCGGTAGAGGATGAAAGCAGTAATTCACTACATAATTATATTAGCTTTAGTATTGGGAGCCTTTTTCCTGTATAATAAGCAAATTGGCGCTATTCCTTTACTACTATTATCTGTCTATTTGTTTTATCTTGGAATAAAAAAAATGCGTAATATAAAAAACAGTAATTGAAGCTAGCAAAGGGGCTAAAACTTTGTATATAATGGGTATTATGCTTATTGTATGGAAAGTACCTTTTGCGTGGCCTTTTTTGCTGCGCTTGGAAAATAAAGCACCATGTAATTTTAATACGTCCATTGTGATGAGGGAAAGGAAGTGCACGAATTGAATTTTCGTGAAATGACAAAGGAACAATTAACAGAAGAATCGTTAATTAACTTAGCTTATGCAGTTTTAAATGAAAAACGTGCCTCAGTGTCTTTTAATGATTTGCTAAAAATAATTCAAGAACTTGTAGGCTATAGTGATGAAGAAATGAAATCCCGTCTACTACAATTTTACACAGATATCAATATAGATGGCCGTTTCTTATATAATCAAGAAACAGGTTGGGGCTTACGTGAATGGTTTAAAGTTGAGCAAATTGAAGAAGAAACAGCACCTTCAGTTAAGACTCAAAAGAAAAAATCTAAAGCTGCGTTTGATGAGGATGAGGACCTTGATGATGTAGATCTAGATGAAGAGGATATTGATTTTGACGAAGACTTCGAAGAGTTCGTTGATGAAGAAGAACTTGATGAAGAAGAAGAGGATAAAGAAGATATCGATTTTGATGATGATGAATTAGAAGACATTGATGAAGAGATCGATGAAGACTTTATTGATGAAGAAGAAGAGTTTGAGGAAGAAGAGGAAGAGATCTAATACAGTACTCTTAGAATTTTCTTTCTTTTAAGCTCAATGTAAAAAATCTTGACTTCTACCACGGTTCCGTTTAATCTTTTACTTGGGCTCCTTAAAAGAAGGAGAAAGACCGTGTATATAATACGCTCCCCCTGCAAACCTATGCAGGAGGAGCGTTTTTTTGTTTTTAACTTTTATTCAGTTTAGTTCTCCCATGCTTTTAATACAGCTATGAATATAAATGTTTTTATTTATTCATGATGTAAGTAAACGGTACTGAATAGTTGTTAGAGTTTTAAGGTTTAAAGGAAAGTGAAAAGAGATAGAACCGATTACAGCTTCGAATCGACTACGTTTTGTAGACATTCTCGGCTTTTCTTTTTTTAGGGTATTAGAATGTAAGTTGTTTTGAACCCTAAATGATTTAGTGATTTAAGTACATCATAAGGAGGAATTTATTCATGACGAAGTATATTTTTGTAACAGGTGGGGTTGTATCATCTCTTGGAAAAGGGATTGTTGCAGCATCTCTAGGTCGTTTATTAAAAAATCGCGGTTTAGAAGTTACGATTCAAAAATTTGACCCATATATCAATATAGACCCAGGTACAATGAGCCCTTATCAACATGGTGAAGTATTTGTAACGGATGATGGTGCTGAGGCTGACTTAGACTTAGGACACTATGAACGTTTCATTGATATTAACCTAGGAAAACATTCTACAGTAACTTCAGGTCGCGTTTATCAATCTGTTTTACAGAAAGAACGTCGTGGAGATTATAACGGTGGAACAGTTCAAGTAATTCCTCATATTACAAATGAAATCAAAGACCGTATCCAACGCGCTGGTCGTGAAACAAATGCAGACGTTGTTATTACAGAGGTTGGAGGAACAGTAGGTGATATTGAATCATTACCATTCCTTGAAGCAATCCGCCAAATGAAAACAAATTTAGGGCATAACAATGTAATGTATATTCACTGTACACTTATTCCTTATATTAAAGCAGCTGGTGAGCTTAAAACAAAACCTACACAACATTCTGTAAAAGAATTGCGCTCTTTAGGAATCCAGCCAAACATTATTGTTGTACGTACAGAACAAGAAGTACCACAAGATATGAAAGAGAAATTAGCATTATTCTGTGATGTTCAACCACATGAAATTATTGAATCTCGCGATGCTGAGCATTTATATGAAGTACCATTAAACCTTCACGCACAAGATATAGATGATATCGTTCTTGATCATTTTGGTATTGAAGCTCCAGAGGCAGATATGGAAGAATGGCGCGAACTTGTAGAAAAGGTGAAGAACTTACCAAATAAAAGAAAGGTAGCATTAGTAGGGAAATATGTAGAACTACAAGATGCTTACATTTCAGTAGTTGAGGCATTAAAGCATGCAGGTTATGTATATAATTCTGATATTGAAATTGACTGGATTAATGCAGAACACGTAGATGCAGATAATGTTGCTTCACTTTTAAAAGGTGCAGACGCAATTTTAGTACCAGGTGGCTTCGGTGATCGTGGTGTGGAAGGCAAAATTTTAGCGACACAATATGCACGTGAAAATGATGTACCTTTCTTAGGTATTTGTTTAGGTATGCAATTGGCCACAGTAGAATTTGCTCGTAATGTCCTTGGCCTAAAAGGTGCACATTCTACAGAGCTTGATGCCAATACAGAGTATCCAATTATCGATTTCTTACCTGATCAAAACGATAGTGTTGATATCGGTGGTACATTACGTTTAGGATTATATCCATGTAAATTAAAAGATGGCTCTAAAGCAAGCACAGCTTACGGCAAAGAGCTTGTTTATGAGCGTCACCGTCATCGCTATGAATTTAATAATGAATACCGTGAAGCAATGGAAGCAGCTGGTCTTGTCTTCTCAGGTACAAGCCCTGATGGCAAATTGGTTGAAATTATTGAGCTACCAGAAAACAATTTCTTTGTAGCATGTCAATTCCACCCAGAGCTAGTTTCACGTCCAAATCGTCCACAACCATTGTTCCGTGATTTTATCGGTGCAACATTTAAATAAATTAAAAAGAGTTGTCTCGTTTATTGAGACAACTCTTTTATTTTGAATAGCTTACAGTTCTTCCTCGTCAAAGCCGAGCATTTCGTCATAAGCAATTTTTACTGCCTCGTATACAAAAAGGCCAGCCATTGCATGAGGAACAACAATTCGTTGTCCTAAATCATTTGGTAACAACCCGCCTTTGACACGTGTAGAGATATACGTATAGGCCAAATCTGCAAGAGGATTTTCTGCATCGGCTAGTTCACTAGCTACAGCAGCAAAAGGAATAAAACGTTTATTTAATTCTTGGGCTAAAGCGAGTGCCTCCGGATCTTGTGCACTACGTGTAAAAATACAAACGCGGTCGGCTTCTGTTAAGCTTGTATCCGAAGTCCATGGAGCTAGCTTGTTAAATGGTTCGACTGCTTGGAGTGCATTGAACTCTACAACTTGCATTTCACCAAAGCAGATGAAATATACGTGACCCTCACCAATGGCTGCTTGTGCAAGTAGCCTTGCTGTCTCCTCGATGGCATCCTCTTCATTTTGGGTTATTCTTTGTAATAATCCACTTAATTGTGTTGTTAGTATTTTTGACATGTTTCCACCTCTATCAATATTATAGAGGTGGAAAAGATAGAAAGCAAAAGCAGATAATTTATAATACTAGAAGGTATTAAGCTGAAAAAGGAGAATTATACATAATAACGAAAGTATTTGTGTAAGACTAAAAATAAAAAAGGGCGGAATGCGATGTGAAACGATTACTTATTGTCGATGATCAGCAGGGGATTCGTTTACTTTTAAATGAAGTGCTGAAAAAGGAAGGTTATATTACATATTTAGCGGCTAATGGTTCAGAGGCATTAAAGTATGCAGATGAGCAAAAAATGGATTGTGTTTTATTGGATATGAAAATCCCTGGTATGGACGGTATTGAAATTTTGAAGCGTTTAAAAGAAAAGTTTCCAAAGCTCCCTGTCTTTATGATGACAGCCTATGGCGAGTTAGATGTGGTAAAAGAAGCTTTAGAATTAGGAGCTATTCGTTACTTTACAAAACCATTTGATATTTTTGAAGTACGTGATGAGGTAAATAAAGCTTTACAGGTGTAAAAAGCAGGCAGTGGACACACGGCCTGTTTTTTTCTGTCAGTTGCGTTGCGTTGCACTCCGCTTTCGTGTAGAAAATAATAGCCCCTGCTTTTCAGGGGCTTGGCCTCCGTTTCGTTTCACTGCACTGCGGCTGACACTGTCG
>NZ_DAMDAY010000017.1:9599-20493 GCF_032093475.1 Lysinibacillus sp.
CTACGTTGCACTCCGCTTTCGTGTAGAAAATAATAGCCCCTGCTTTTCAGGGGCTGGCCTCCGTTTCGTTTCACTGCACTGCGGCTGACACTGTCGCTACGTTGCACTCCGCTTTCGTGTAGAAAATAATAGCCCCTGCTTTTCAGGGGCTATTATTTTTGCTATGATTGAGGAGCATATTTATGTAGAAAGAATAGTCCTATGAGGAGGATTTTTAGTATGGCATTAGTATCTATGAAAGAGATGTTAATTAAAGCAAAAGCAGAGGGTTATGCTGTTGGTCAATTCAACATTAACAACCTTGAATGGACACAAGCAATTTTACAAGCAGCAGAAGAAGAAAAATCTCCAGTGATTCTTGGTGTTTCTGAAGGCGCAGGTAAATACATGGGCGGATTTGTCGCTGTTGTTCACATGGTAAAAGGTTTAATGGAATCTTACGGTACGACAGTTCCTGTAGCGATTCATCTTGACCATGGTTCTAGCTTTGCAAAATGTAAAGAAGCAATTGATGCAGGCTTTACTTCCGTGATGATTGATGCATCACATCACCCATTTGAGGAAAATGTTAAAATTACTTCAGAAGTAGTAGAATACGCACATGCTAAAGGCGTTTCTGTTGAAGCAGAATTAGGAACAGTTGGTGGGGATGAAGATGGCGTAATCGGTGGTATTATTTACGCTAATCCAGAAGAATGCCGCAAAATGGTTGAGCTAACTGATATCGACTGCTTAGCACCAGCACTTGGCTCTGTACATGGTCCTTACAAAGGAGAGCCGAACCTAGGCTTTAAAGAAATGGAAGAAATCTCTAAGCTGGCAGATCTACCACTTGTATTACACGGTGGTACAGGTATCCCAACAAAAGATATCCAACGCTCCATTTCATTAGGTACAGCTAAAATCAACGTCAATACTGAAAATCAAATTGAAGCAACAAAAGTAATCCGTGAAATTCTTGACAATGACAAAGTGGTTTACGATCCTCGTAAATTCCTTGGTCCAGCACGTGAAGCCATCAAAGCTACGGTTATTGGTAAAATTCGTGAATTTGGAAGTGCACAAAAAGCATAATTTTTGCATTTAATATGTTACAAAAGCATAGATAAATACACATAATAAGAGAAGTGTTGATGCTTTCAATCGACCTTCTCTTGTTTTTGAAATAATGAAAATTTGGAAAATAACTAATAATATAAGAAAAATGATCAGGAGGAAATATAATGAAATTTTTCATTGATACAGCAAATTTTGAAGAGATTAAAGAGGCACATGCATGGGGTATCTTATCAGGAGTTACAACAAACCCATCGTTAGTTGCTAAAGAAGAAAATGTTTCTTTCCATGATCGTCTACGTGAAATTGCTGAGCTAGTTGATGGCTCTGTGAGCGGGGAAGTTATTGCGCTTGATGCAGAAGGAATGATTAAAGAAGGTTTAGAATTAGCTGCGATTGCTCCAAACATTACAGTGAAACTACCAATGACACCAGCTGGATTAGAGGCTTGTCGTTACTTTGCAAACAAAGGTATTAAAACAAATGTGACATTAATCTTTAGTGCAAACCAAGCATTAATGGCTGCGCGTGCAGGTGCTACATACGTATCACCATTTATCGGCCGTTTAGATGACATTGGTCAAAATGGTGTAGAACTAATTGAAACAATTGCTGATATTTTTACAATTCATAATATCGATACGCAAATTATTGCTGCCTCTGTTCGTCATCCACAGCACGTTACGGCTGCAGCATTAGCGGGCGCACATATTTCAACTACTCCGTTTAAAGTATTAAAACAACTTTTCCACCATCCATTAACGGAAAAAGGAATTGAAGGATTTTTAGCGGATTGGAATAAGAGAAAAGGCGAATAATAAGAATATACAGTGTGAGCGAATTGCAAAAAATACTACTTTCCAATCATGAGGGAGAACGCAAAATGGATGTTTATAAAATTACTGGCGAAAATCGTCTTCAAGGTACAATTAAAGTTAGTGGTGCAAAAAATAGTGCAGTCGCCTTAATTCCTGCATCAATTTTGGCGAACTCTCCAGTGACTATTGGAGGGATACCCGAAATTTCAGATGCATGGACATTAAAGGCTTTGTTAGAGGAAATTGGCGGGGAAGTTTCGTTTGAGAATGGTAAAATGACGATCGATCCAACCGATATGATTGCATTGCCGTTACCAAATGGTAACGTTAAAAAGCTACGCGCTTCCTATTATTTAATGGGTGCTATGCTTGGTCGTTTTAAGAAAGCAGTTATTGGATTACCTGGAGGCTGCTTTTTAGGACCACGTCCAATTGATCAACATATAAAAGGCTTTGAGGCATTGGGAGCTAAAATTACCAATGAACATGGGGCGATATATTTACGCGCAGATGAATTGATTGGGGCAAAAATTTATTTAGATGTGGCCAGTGTTGGAGCTACAATTAATATCATGTTAGCCGCAGTCCTTGCAAAGGGACGTACTGTCATTGAAAATGCTGCAAAGGAACCTGAAATTATCGATGTAGCAACACTTCTAACGAATATGGGAGCTAATATTAAAGGTGCAGGTACAAGTGTTATCCGTATTGAAGGTGTGGAAGAATTACACGGTACCGAGCATACGATTATTCCAGATCGTATTGAAGCTTCTACATTTTTAATTATGGCTGCAGCAGTCGGTGACGGTATTACTATTGATAATGTTATTCCACTGCATTTAGAAGCTATTATTGCCAAGCTTCGTGAAATGGGTGTGAAAATTGAAATTGGGGAAGAAAGCATTTATGTGCCTAAAACAGACCTCTCAACATTACAAGCGGTGGATGTCAAAACCTTGGTATATCCAGGATTCCCGACGGATATTCAGCAACCACTTGCTGTGTTAATGTCACAAGCATTCGGTTCCTCAAAAGTAACAGATACTATTTATACAGCTCGATTTAAGCATATTGATGAACTTCGACGTATGAATGCAGATGCTCGAGTAGAAGGAAACACGGCTATTATTAAAGGGCCAAGTAAATTGCATGGCTCAACCGTAACAGCTACAGATCTTCGCGCTGGTGCAGCTTTAGTATTAGCTGGTCTCCTAGCGGAAGGTGAAACAGAAATTCATGATATCTATCATATTGAACGTGGCTATAGCTCACTTATTGAGAAATTACGTGATTTAGGCGCTGATATTCGACGTGAAACCATCATGGCACGCGTAGCTGAGACAAAGGAATAATGAGAGCTAAAAGTTTTCAACCAATTATGTTACAATAGAGGTAATTTGAATGTTTTGGCACGTATAAGATGCCAATAACGGGAGGCAAAGCAACAATGGAACGTAGTTTATCGATGGAAGTAGTACGAGTAACAGAAGCAGCAGCAATCGCATCCGGGAAATGGATGGGGCGCGGTTTAAAAATTGAGGCAGATGATGCAGCAACAACAGCGATGCGCAAAATGTTCGATACAATTCCAATGCATGCTACAGTAGTAATTGGTGAAGGTGAAATGGATGAAGCACCAATGCTTTATATTGGTGAAGAACTTGGTTTACGAAATGGCGGTCCACAGGTAGATATTGCAGTGGATCCACTAGAAGGTACAAATATTGTGGCAAAAGGTACAAATGGTGCGATGACAGTACTTGCGATTGCAGATAAAGGGAATCTGTTAAATGCTCCAGACATGTACATGGAGAAAATTGCCGTTGGACCAGAAGCTGCTGGGAAAGTAGATATCAATGCTTCTGTCACTTATAACTTATTACAAGTTGCAAAAGCTAAAAATAAAGATATTTCTGATGTTGTCGCTACTCTTTTAGATCGACCACGTCACCAAGCAATTGTTGATGAAATTCGTGAAGCGGGTGCACGTATTAAATTTATTCAAGATGGCGATGTTGGTGCAGCGATTAATACTGCTTTTGATGAAACAGGTATTGATATTATGTTTGGAACAGGTGGCGCACCAGAGGGCGTTATTGCAGCTGTCGCGTTAAAATGCCTGGGTGGAGATTTCCAAGCAAAACTTGTACCAGAGGATGAGGAGCAATTAGAACGCTGCACAAAAATGGGTGTAGATGTTGAAAAAGTTCTTTATTTAGATGACCTAGTAAAAGGTGACGATGCTATTTTTGCAGCGACTGCTGTAACAGATTGCGAGCTTTTAAAGGGTGTTCAATATAAAGGTGCTTATGCCTTAACACATTCAGTAGTTATGCGTGCTAAATCTGGTACGGTTCGTTTTGTTGAAGGCCGTCACGCTCTTGAGAAAAAACCTAGATATTAATGATATTTTCTTCTAAAATATACCTAGTACATCTATTGTGCTAGGTACCTTCTTCTTTAATTAACCATCCAATATTTTGTAAGGCGAAGTTTCGTTTTATGGTAGAAAGTGTACCAGTAGTTATTATTAAACTAAGGCACCATATAAGCGTTAACAGAGCCTATCGTAAAAACTTCAATGAAAACCCCAATAATGTATTATATTTTGAAAAAGACTGGAGTTGTGCATATGTCTGCATTGACAATCGCTCAATTAGAAAACATGACGTTAAAAGAGCTTTACGCCCTTGCACGCCAATATAAAATTTCATATTATAGCAAGCTAACGAAAAAAGAATTAATATTTGCTATTTTGAAAACGCGTTCAGAGCAAGAGGGCTATTTCTTTATGGAAGGCGTACTAGAAATTGTTTCGCAAGAGGGCTTTGGCTTCCTTCGACCAATCAACTACTCTCCAAGTAAAGAAGATATTTATATTTCTGCATCCCAAATACGTCGCTTTGATCTACGTAATGGGGACAAGGTGTCAGGAAAGGTGCGCCCACCAAAGGAAAATGAGCGCTATTATGGCCTATTACAAGTAGATGCTGTTAATGGCGAAGATCCTGAAGTGGCGAAAGAACGTGTTCATTTCCCTGCATTAACACCTTTATATCCGAATCGACAAATTAAGCTAGAAACAACACAACGTAATTTATCGACACGTATCATGGATTTAGTTGCACCTGTGGGCTTTGGCCAACGTGGTTTAATCGTTGCACCACCAAAGGCGGGGAAAACATCTTTATTAAAAGAAATCGCGAACGCCATTACAACCAATCATCCTGAAGCAGAGTTAATTGTCTTACTGATTGATGAACGTCCTGAGGAAGTTACAGATATTGAACGTTCTGTCAATGCAGATGTTGTCAGCTCAACTTTCGATGAAGTGCCAGAGAACCATGTAAAAGTGGCAGAGATTGTATTAGAACGTGCACGACGTTTAGTGGAGCATAAGCGTGATGTCATTATTCTAATGGACTCAATTACACGTTTAGCGCGCGCTTATAACCTAGTAATTCCACCAAGTGGACGTACACTTTCAGGTGGTATTGATCCGGCGGCTTTCCATAGACCGAAACGTTTCTTTGGTTCAGCTCGAAATATTGAAGAAGGCGGTAGCTTAACGATTTTAGCAACAGCTTTAGTCGATACGGGTTCACGGATGGACGAAGTAATTTATGAAGAATTTAAGGGAACAGGTAATTTAGAGCTCCATCTTGATCGTCAGCTTGCAGAGCGCCGTATTTTCCCAGCGCTTGATATTCGTCGTTCAGGTACACGTAAAGAAGAGCTTCTTCTTGAGCCAGAGCAACTTGAAAAGCTATGGGCTATCCGTAAAACGTTTTCAGATGCGCCTGATTTTGCAGAGCGCTTCCTGAAAAAAATACGTACAACAAAATCGAATGAAGAGTTTTTTGAAAAACTTAACGAAGATATGAAAAAAGCAACAAAGGGTAAGGGGCTTTTATAAAATAGCAATCATCACCATTGACAAGAAATCGTCAATGGTGATTTTTTTTTATTTTAAAAGATTGTTGATATTGATAATCATTATCAATATACTGGAGCTATAACAACTGTTGAAAGGAGACGAAGATGAACTATGATGCCTACATGCTTCTTTGGCAAAATACATTCCTTCAAGTGAAGCATATCGAATACATAAATAAAGCAGAAGTCCGAATATCAAAAGTATTAACCTATAGCACATTTCTTATTGTCACAGCAGGCGATGCACAGGTTGTTATTGATGAACAGCCTTATCATGTACAACGCTTCACTATTTTTCACATCGGAAAATCTCAATGTCTTCAGATTACTGCGCAGCATAGAGTTAGTTACTTTCTTATAGGTTATAAAGGCAGTGTCATGTACAGAGATGCTTTTTTACAGCATTTACAAATACAATACCAACCTTTTCAAACATGCTTTTCTTGTGTACCTGCGAACCCAATCATCATTCACAACATTCTTCAGGATATGTATAGTAAATGGAATTCTGGCTCTATTCAAGAGCATCTATCAGTTAAAGCTTCGATGTATGAGTTTATTTATCTTATATTTCATGAAATGGCTGATGGACAAGGCACTCCACATGAAGTGGATAAAGCTGAAGTAGCACACTTGTATATTAAACAACATCTTCATCAACCATTATCTGTGCAAACATTAGCAGATATGCTTCATATCAGTACGCGTCATCTTTTACGTATTTTTAAAGCTCGTTTTGGGGTGGGACCACAAATTTATTTACAGCAATTGAGAATAGAGCAAGCAAAAAAATACTTGCTGACCCATCATTATGGCATAAAAGAAATTGCTATTTCACTAGGTTTTGAAGATGAATACTATTTTAGTCGAGCATTTAAAAAGGCGACAAATATGGCACCAAGCAGTTTTAGGCTGAAATATGCAAGTTCTATGTCCGAAATTGCCATTACAAATGAGAATCGTTTTCAATACAATAAGAATCAGCTCGCGCAAGCAAAACGATTTGAGAATGGAGAAAATGAATTCATGAGGCAAAAGATGATTCAGCATATCAAAATATCTTTTTTATTAAGCTTGCTAGTTTTATTAGCAGCATGCAATGAAGATACTAGTCAAACTAAAGAGGAGCAACAAACACCACTTACTCCAGAGACTAGAATCGTGATGGATGATAGTGGACGCAAAGTAGAAATTCCGATGAGAGCAGAGAGAATCGTAACAGATTGGTATCTTGGTCAAATTTTAGCGTTAGATATTGTACCCGTAGGAGGAGTAACGGCTAACCTCGATTATGCTGCCTTTTTAAAGCAACATTACAAGAATGGGGAAATTACCAATATTGGTACGGATGGTAAGGTGTCATTAGAAAAGGTTTTGGAGTTAAAACCAGATTTAATCATTACATGGAATCCAGAAGATGTAGAGAAGTTCGAGAAAATTGCACCAACCCTTGTATTCGCTGAAGATGCTCATCCATCAGCAACTGAAGAAATTAAGGCGATGGGTAATTTTTTAGGAAGACAGGACGAGGCTGAAACATTTACAAAAGAATTTGAAGATCGTATAGCAAAAGCGAAGCAAAAAATTAATGATGTGATTCCAGATGGAGCAACATTTACTATTTTTGAAATGTTTCAAAAAAATGCATCAGTTGTTGGAAATTCAGGCGTATCAGGCGGTAGAGCACTCTATCAAATCTTGGAAATGAAACCTCAAGGAAAGGTGCAAGAGTTATATGATTCAAAGGAAGCGAGTGGTGGGCGTTATGAGATTTCCTATGAGGTAGTAGGAGACTATGTAGGTGACTATAACTTCATGATTAACTTCTTTTACAAAGATGAGAAGTTACCAGCCACATGGGCAAATTTAAATATTGTAAAAAATAATCAAATACTAGAGCTTCCATCTGAATTTTATTTTGCTTCTGATCCGCTTTCTGGCTTACATCAAGCTGAGGAACTGGTTGACAAAATAGCTAACTTTACGAAGGCTCAGCAACAATAATTGTGAAAACTGGGAGCTATCTGTATAAAACAGATAGCTCGTTTATTAGATTGGGCGAATGATATCGCAAGAGGAGGCAGCAACAATGTTATTACAGCGTTTTTTTTCCTATTATAAGCCCTACAAAGGTTTATTTATTTTAGATTTTAGTTGTGCGATTTTAGTGGCATTAATCGAGCTAGCATTTCCGATTGTATTAAATAAAGTAATTGATGATATTCTCCCTGATGGAGAAATGAAGTGGATTATTATGGCAAGCTTATTGCTGTTTGCCTTATACATCTTCAATTCCATTTTACATTTTATCGTTTCGTATTGGGGACATATGCTGGGAATAAATATTGAAACGGATATGAGAAAGGAATCCTTTAGTCATGTGCAAAAACTTTCCTTTAGGTTTTTTGATAATAATAAAACAGGACATCTAGTTTCTCGCTTAACGAACGATTTAATGGATATTGGTGAGCTTGCTCACCATGGTCCAGAGGATATCTTTATTGCGGCAATGACGATTATTGGGACATTCGGTGTCATGTTCTATATTGATCCAACTTTTACGATTCTCATTTTCTTACTTGTACCTATCATCTTAATTTTGACGATAATTTTTGGGAAATTAATGTCTAAAGCATTCCGCCAGATGTTTGGGGATATAGCAGATTTCAATGCTCGCGTTGAAAATAATGTCAGTGGCATTCGTGTTGTACAAGCCTTTACCAACGAAGAGCATGAGATTCAACGTTTTAAAGTAAATAATGAAAGATTCCGTATGACTAAGTTGTTTTCTTATAAAGTTATGGCTTGGAATGAAGCCATTTCAGGCATTCTCACGAAGGTTTTATCATTATTTACATTATTTGTTGGAGCATTTTTTGTATTAAATGGCCATTTAACTAACGGTGATTTCATCGCATTTATTTTACTTTCAGGTATCCTTTTAGGGCCAATAAACAAAATTAATATGTTTATAGAAAGCTATCCAAAAGGCATGGCAGGATTTAGACGCTATATTGAATTCCTTGAAACAGAGCCTGAAATAGCAGATCGTCCAGAGGCAAAAGCAATCAATGAAATTGAAGGAGAAATAATATTCAAGGATGTCTCGTTTGGCTACACAGATAATTATCGTGCTTTACAGCTAATGAACTTAAGGGTTTGCCCTGGTGAAACAGTGGCACTCGTAGGACCCTCGGGTGCAGGGAAATCTACAATTTGCAGTTTATTACCTCGGTTTTATGAAGTAAATGAAGGCTCTATTAAAATTGATGGCATTGATATCCGTGATTTTAAACTGCAATCGTTGCGTTCGCATATAGGGATTGTCCAACAGGATGTCTTTTTATTTGATGGCACTATTCGTGAAAACATTGCCTATGGTAATTTACATGCGAATGAAGAAGATATTTGGAATGCAGCACAACGAGCACAGCTTACCGATGTCATCCAAACTCTTCCTGAGGGAATGGATACATTGATTGGTGAGCGTGGTGTGAAACTATCAGGCGGGCAGAAGCAAAGATTATCGATCGCTCGTATGTTTTTGAAGAACCCCAAAATTTTAATATTAGATGAAGCAACATCAGCATTGGATACAGAGACTGAACAAGCTATCCAGCAAGCGTTAAATGAGCTAGCCATTGGACGTACTACATTAGTAATTGCCCATCGTTTAGCAACGATTAAAGATGCAGACAGAATTGTAGTTGTCTCGAAAAAGGGTATTGTTGAAGAAGGTACACATGAGCAATTAATGGAACGAAAAAATGCTTACTATGGCTTGTATACAGCTCAATTTGGTTTACAAATATAAGGGTGATAGTGCGCTCGAAAAAGAAAGGAAGTTAAAAATGGCAGTACTAGAAATAGATCGTGTTGCGATAGGTTATCCCTCAGCGCTCATCGTCAATGATTTAAGTGTGAAAATTCCTAAAGAACAAATCTCCACAATTATTGGTCCAAATGGTTGTGGTAAATCTACTTTATTAAAAGCTGTAGCCCGTGTACTTCGAACACAAAATGGAGCAATCTATTTAGATGGCAAAGCTATTCACCAATTAAAGACAAAAGAAGTAGCGAAAAGGATGGCTATTTTACCTCAAACGGCAACAGCACCAGGAGGGTTAACGGTTTTTGAGTTAGTATCATACGGTCGTTTTCCACACCAAGTAGGATTTAGGAATTTACACAAGGAAGACTATGAATATATCCATTGGGCAATTGATGCTACAGGGCTGAGAGAATATAGTGATCGACCCATTGAAGCATTGTCAGGTGGTCAGCGCCAAAGAGTATGGATTGCCATGGCATTGGCACAAGGCACAGATATTTTAGTACTAGATGAACCAACAACTTATTTAGATTTAGCACATCAGCTTGATATTTTATTGCTGCTTCAAAAGCTAAATAAAGAAGAACGACGAACAATTATCATGGTATTGCACGATTTGAATCATGCTTCCCGTTTCTCGCATTTTCTGATGGCCATGAGAGAGGGCAATTTAATCGTGAATGGCAGTCCAAAAGAAGTGATGACAAAAGAAAATTTACAAACCGTTTTCAATATCGACGCAGAAATGGCTGTTTGTCCATTTAGTAAAAATCCAATTTGCTTATCTTATCAGCTGCACGACATGAAGGTATAAAATTTGAGGAGGAAATAGAATGACTACGTCGACAGAAGTAGGGGAGCTCAACGAAATACAAAAGCTCCAGAAACGATCTCATCCGATCCGTGGAGCAGTAGCCTTAATTGTTGGAATAATTGGATTAATATTTACCTTCGTTTTATCGATTTCCTTTGGTGCTGCGGATATTTCATTGGGTACTATTTGGACGGCAGTTACCCAATATTCCCCTGGATTAACAACACATCAAGTTATTCATGATATTCGCTTACCTCGCGTACTTGGAGCTGCATTAGTGGGCGCGAGCTTTGCAGTAGCAGGGGCGATCATGCAAGGGATGACACGCAACCCGTTAGCAGACTCGGGATTACTAGGCTTAAATTCAGGAGCTGCCTTGATGCTAGCAATATGCTTTGCCTTTTTCCCTGGTCTACCTTATATGTATTTAATTTTATG
>NZ_DAMDAY010000017.1:20503-44855 GCF_032093475.1 Lysinibacillus sp.
ATGGTCCTTTGTAGGAGCAGGTCTTGGCGTTCTCATTGTTTATGGAATTGGCTCACTGTCTAATGGTGGCTTAACACCAATGCGACTTGTTCTAGCTGGAGCTGCTGTCAGTACATTGCTTGGCGCACTAGGGGAAGGGATTGCTCTTTACTATCGCATTGGACAAAATCTAGCTTTTTGGTATGCGGGTGGGGTTTCGGGCACAAAATGGAGTCATCTACAGATTTTATCTCCATGGATACTTATCGCCATGATCGGTGCACTTACTCTATCACGTTCGATTACTGTGCTGAGCTTAGGCGAAGAAATTGCTGTTGGACTTGGGCAACGTACGGCTGCTGTAAAAGTATGGGGAATGATGATTGTTTTAATTTTAGCAGGAGCCGCAGTTTCTGTTTTAGGGGCAGTT
The DNA here is from genome assembly GCF_032093475.1 of Lysinibacillus sp. Taxonomy (NCBI): domain Bacteria; kingdom Bacillati; phylum Bacillota; class Bacilli; order Caryophanales; family Bacillaceae; genus Lysinibacillus; species Lysinibacillus sp. The sequence goes on from NZ_DAMDAY010000017.1 coordinate 20,913, forward strand.
GGTTTTGTAGGATTAATTATCCCTCATTTAACAAGATACATAGTAGGTCATGATTATCGTTGGATTATTTCCTGCTCAATCCTATATGGGGCATTGCTTGTAGTACTAGCTGATCTTATAGCACGTATGCTCAACCCACCATACGAAACACCTGTTGGCGCGCTTATTGCCTTTATCGGTGTACCTTTTTTCCTGTATTTAGCACGTAAGGGAGGAAAAGAACTATGAGTAATTGCTATTTAACACCAAGTCAAATTAAGTTAAAAAGAAAAAATATCTCCATTATGGTGATACTGATAGTTTTAATCTTCATTACCTTTATTATTAGTATGAATACTGGTGTCATTAAGCTAACACCTTTGGATATTTTGTGGACGCTTTTAGGACAAGGAGATGCACAACAACAAGTAATTTTATTTGAGTTCAGGCTACCTAGAATCGTCATTGCTGTATTCGTAGGGATGGGCTTAGCAATTTCAGGAGCTATTTTACAAGGTGTTTCAAAAAATGCTTTAGCAGATCCAGGGATACTAGGAATTAATGCTGGTGCAGGCCTGGCTGTCATGCTCTATGTATCATTTTTTCCTATTACAAAAGCAGCGCCTGTTTATTTACTACCAGTATTGGCTTTTATAGGGGCAGGTTTAACTGCGGTTATCATTTATACACTTTCTTATAGAAGGCATGAAGGTATTACACCGATGCGCTTAATTTTAACTGGGGTAGCAGTAGCGGCAGGGATTAGCTCTGCTATGATTGTGCTAACATTACGTCTGTCACCAGAAAATTATCAATTTGTAGCAACATGGCTAGCAGGGAGCATTTGGGGTTCAAATTGGCTATTTGTGTTTTCATTGTTACCTTGGCTAGTTATTTTATTGCCTTTTGTTTTTGTAAAAGCAACGGTATTAAATGTTTTGAATTTAGGTGAATTAACAGCTGTGGGGCTTGGGGCATCCATAGAAAAAGAGCGTCGTTGGTTGTTAGTAGCTGCTGTTGGCTTAGCAGGTGCTAGTGTTTCCGTAAGTGGAGGGATTGGTTTCGTAGGGCTGATCGCACCACATTTAGCTCGACAGCTTGTTGGAGCTAAGCATCAGTTTTTACTACCAACCGCAGCACTGTTAGGAGGCTTTCTAGTTTTAATGGCGGATACGGTTGGTCGTTCTATTTTTGAACCATCAGAAATTCCAACTGGGATTGTAGTAGCTGTTATAGGTGCGCCGTATTTCTTATATTTGTTGGCAAGATTGAAGGAATAATTATGATTACACAATATCGCTTCAAAGTACGAGATGAAAAATAGTGTTAGTAGACTGTGATTATCGAGAATCTCGAGAATAGGAACAACCAGAAGTGTTGTTTTTAATATTTTTTTCTTGAAAAGAATAATTCGACTATGCTATACTTCATAGGTATGTAACGTGTACATATATAGCTGATGTTTCGCTCATATTCGGGCTATGTAAGGTACAGTTCGATAATACTCTGTTCCAGATGGTTCAGGGCGAGAGGAGAAAACGAATATGAAACAAGGAATTCATCCAGACTACAAAGAAGCAACAGTAACTTGCTCTTGTGGGAACACTTTCAAAACTGGTTCAGTAAAAGAAAACATCGTTGTCGAGTTCTGCAACGAATGTCACCCATTCTATACTGGCCGTCAAAAATTCGCGTCTGCTGATGGTCGCGTGGATCGTTTCAACAAAAAATACGGTCTTAAAAACTAATGTTAGTTTAATACCTGCCAAGCATGCGCTTGGCAGGTATTTTTTTCAGAAAATAAACATGTTGATGCAAGTCTTTTCAAAATCCAGATTGAAATGAAGAAAGGGAGAAGACAAAATGGCACAGCTATATTTTAAACATGGTGCAATGAATAGTGGGAAATCGATAGAAATTCTAAAAGTTGCCCATAATTATGAAGAACAGCAGAAGCCTGTGATGATGTTTACTTCAGGTTTAGATACACGTGATGAGGTTGGCTTTGTTTCAAGTCGAGTAGGATTACGACAACAGGCCATTCCTGTATATGAGGATACAAACATTTTCGAACTAGTTAAAAATAATGTCGTCAAGCCATATTGTGTGCTTGTAGATGAAGTTCAATTTCTAAAAAAAGCCCATGTTTTACAACTAGCTAATATTGTGGATCAATTGGACATCCCTGTGATGGGCTTTGGATTAAAAAATGATTTTCAAAATGAGCTATTTGAAGGTAGCCAATACATGCTTACATATGCAGATAAAATTGAGGAAATGAAAACAATTTGCTGGTTCTGTCATAAAAAGGCGACAATGAATTTACGAGTAGATGAAAGCGGTAAGCCAGTCTACACAGGGGATCAAATTCAAATCGGTGGGAATGACTCGTATTATCCCGTTTGCCGAAAATGTCACGCACATCCATCACTATAAAGCATGTGACAACGCTAAGAAAAAGTAGCATACATGCGAAAATTTCCTTATACTAAGTAGTGGAAATAAGAAATGTAAATTAGCCATTACGCCTAAGCGTCATTTTGATTGTAGCTGCTTCTCCTTAAAGAAGGAGCATCTTAAAAAACTAAATAGAGGTGAAATCCATGTTTGATCGATTACAAGCAGTGGAAGATCGCTATGAAAGGCTAACAGAGCTTTTGAGCGATCCGGATATTGTTAATGACAGTAAGAAATTACGTGAATATTCTAAAGAACAATCAGATATCCAAGAAACAGTGGATACTTATCGTGAATATAAAAGTGTTAAAGAGCAGTTAGTGGATACACGTGAAATGTTAGATAGCGAAAAAGATCCTGATATGCATGAAATGGTGAAGGAAGAATTTAACCTATTAAAAGCACAGCAGGAAGAGCTAGAAGAACGTTTACGTATTTTATTAATTCCAAAAGATCCGAATGATAATAAGAACGTTATTATGGAAATTCGTGGTGCAGCTGGTGGTGACGAAGCTAATATCTTTGCGGGTGATTTGTTCCGTATGTATTCTCGCTATGCAGAAACACAAGGCTGGAAAATTGATATTATGGAAGCTACACCGAACCCAATGGGCGGCTATAAAGAAGTAATCTTTATGATAAACGGACAAGGAGCCTATTCAAAATTCAAATTTGAAAATGGTGCCCACCGTGTACAACGCGTCCCTGCTACAGAGTCACAAGGTCGTATTCATACATCGACAGCAACAGTAGCGTGCTTACCTGAAGTTGAAGAAGTAGATGTTGAGATCCATGAAAAAGATATTCGTGTAGATACATTTGCGTCTTCAGGTGCAGGTGGTCAATCCGTAAATACAACGATGTCTGCTGTTCGTATGACCCATTTACCAACAGGTGTGGTAGTTTCAATGCAGGATGAACGTTCACAAATTAAAAACCGTGAGAAAGCGATGAAAATTCTACGTGCCCGCGTTGCAGATATGTATATGCAAGAGGCGCAAAAGGAAATTGATGCTACACGTAAATCTGCTGTTGGCTCAGGTGACCGCTCTGAGCGAATCCGCACATACAATTATCCACAAAACCGTGTAACAGACCACCGTATCGGTTTAACGATTCAAAAGCTTGATCAAATCGTTGAAGGTAGACTAGACGAAATTATCGATGCACTTATTTTAGAAGAGCAAGCATCGAAGTTAGAGCGATTAAATGATGACCTATAAAAATGTGATGGAGGCCCTTGAGTGGGCTTCTTCTTTTTTAGTGGATAACGGTCGTGAGCAAACAGCAGCGCGTATTGTCATGCAACATGTACTGGGTACTAGTTATTCAGAGGTCATGTTACATTTACAGGAAGAATTAACAGCGGAGCAGCAAGAGACATTTAAAGCACTTCTAGAAGAACATGTGAGTGGGCGTCCAGTTCAATATTGTGTTGGTAGTGAGGAATTTTATGGTCGTTCCTTTTTAGTTGATGAATCGGTCCTAATTCCTCGCCCTGAAACAGAGGAATTAGTACTCGGAACAATCAATCGCTTGCCAAAACTTTTTCAACATCAAACATTGAAGCTAGCTGATATCGGTACGGGCAGTGGAGCCATTGCCATTTCAATGAAGCTAGAATGTCCAGAGTTAACGGTTATTGCCACAGATTTATCAGAGGATGCATTAGCTACCGCACAAAAAAATGCCCAGCGCTTAGATGCGGATATTGATTTCAGATTGGGCGATTTAACCGCTCCGCTTGCAGGAGAGAAATTTGATATTGTTTTATCCAATCCACCGTATATCGCCTTTGATGAAGCGCAGGAAATGTCGAGTGTTGTGCTTGAGCATGAGCCGCATAGTGCGCTATTTGCGGAGGAAGACGGTCTTATTTTATATAGAAAATTAGCTGAACAATTACCCTTTTATATGAATAGCCCAGCATTAATAGGTTTAGAAATTGGTTATACACAAGGAGAAAAAGTAGCTAAATTCTTTCAAGATAGTTTTCCACAGGCTACAGTTTCAATAGAAAAAGATATTAATGGTAAACCTCGAATGATTTTTTGTGAGATTCATGTATAAAGTTTCTTGAACTTGCCAACAATGTTGAGCAAGGAGGGATTTTTATGTTAAACGAATACAAGATTATTAGATTACCTAAACAAAATATCTTTCTAGCTTTTGCTAGATTAGTAGTAGTGGCGATTGCTTTGCAACTATGTATTTTATATATTCCATCATTAGTAGGCTTTGCAAAGGAAGCTATGAATGATGAGCAAGAAAAGGATTTTCGTATACGCATTATTGCAAACAGTAATACGACACAAGATCAGCGAGAGAAAGAGCAGCTTGCGGAAGATTTAAAGCCTTACTTTATGCAAGTTGCCACTGCTGGATTTGCAGGGAATGAGCAAATTCTTTCTTTAAAACAACAAATTGAAACAGAATTGAATGAAAATTATCCACAGATGGATACACAGGTTGTAGTTGGGGATAACTTATTTCCACCGAAAAGACAAGGTGCTGTTCTATATCCACAGAATGTGTATCATTCCATTGTCGTTAAGATTGGTGATGCGCGTGGGGATAACTGGTGGTGCAGCATCTTCCCATCCATTTGTGAGCCAGAAAAAGAAGAAGTAAAAGTGGAAGAGTCCGAAGAAAAAGAGCAAGTAACATTCTTTATATGGGAATGGATTAAAGGACTTTTTGAATGAATTGTGCACAAATTCAGATAACTTATACACATTTTTTAATAAGTTATAAACAATTTGTGGATAATTCAGTAAAAAACAATAATTGAAGGTAGGTTGTAATCATGGAAACTGTTTGCAAGGTTGTGGACAGTAATGTGAATAGTCAGATTAATTATACACAAGCTGTGGATATCTTAAATGCAGGAGAAGTAGTAGCATTTCCGACAGAAACGGTTTATGGCCTAGGAGCAGTTGCGACAAATGATCTGGCAGTTAAAAAAATATTTGAAGCGAAAGGACGCCCTTCAGATAATCCTTTGATTGTGCATGTTGGTACAAAAGAAGAAGTAGAGATTTATATCGAGCATATTTCAGAAGTAGCTAAACAATGCATGGATTTATTTTGGCCTGGACCGTTAACGCTTGTGATGCCAGCGAAGCCCAACGTCTTAGCTAAAAGTGTCACAGCTGGATTATCAACAGTCGGCATTCGAATGCCTGATCATCCAGTAGCGCTTGCTTTATTACAACAACTTAAAAAACCTCTTGCAGCGCCAAGTGCTAATCGTAGTGGTAAACCAAGTCCTACAGAAGCAGTCCATGTTTTAGATGATTTGGGAGGGTACATACCTTATATTTTAGATGGAGGCTCTACAGGCATAGGTTTTGAATCTACTGTGCTAGATGTTACACATGAGCCACCAGTCATTTTACGTCCAGGTGGCATTACAAAGGAAATGCTTGAGGCTAAGATTGGTCCTGTTATTCAACCGAACAAAGTTGAGCAGAAGTTAGACACAACTCCTAAGGCACCAGGAATGAAATATACACATTATGCACCGAATGCTCCTGTCTATTTAATAGACTGCCAATTGGAGAAAGTTAGGGAAGCGGTTAAGCAACTGCAGCACGAAGGCCATGCCGTAGCTCTACTTGCACCAGCTAATTTTGAAAATAGTGAGGCTGATTTTTACTTCTCTATTGGAGAAATGGGTAGTAAACAAGAAATGGGAGCCGCATTATACAATGCACTAAGAGCATGTGATAAAACAACCGCTACCATTATATTAGCAACAACAACCTCAACAGAAGGCGTAGGAGCAGCCATTATGAATCGACTGGAAAAAGCCTCTGGAGGTAAATGGTATTCATCTAAATAACAATGACTCAATTATGTTAGCGACAAAAGACATTGAAAATTTCATGTGTTTTGTCCTTTTTTTGTTCATATAAGAAATTCTATAAGAGGCAATTATGATAATAATGTATTTGCTAGCATAAAATGATAAAATATTAGGGAGCGAAGGAGTGCGTTCTTGCAGGGAATTCTTGCAGGTATATTAACGTCTGTTGATGTGATTGGTCTATATGTTTTGCTGCCAAATGTTAGGTATCGCTTATTTTTATCACTATGGACGGCTGCATTGCATATGCTTTTTCCATTATTAGGATTTGAATTAGGGAGTTATTTAGTACGTTTTCTTTTAGAATGGGGTCAATGGATTTCAAGTATTTTATTATTTTGTATTGGTATGCATTTACTATTATTCTCTCATCGAGATGAAAAAGTAACGATTTCTCCAGTACTTTTAGCTGTGACTGCAAGCCTAGATACCTTTTCAGTTAGTGTTTCTTTTGGTATGCTTAACTTAGAAAAAACAATTTTTATCATGAGTGCAGGGTTAAGTGCTCTAATTTGTGCTTATGGGTCATTAGTCATTGCACGTAGAAGCCAAGTCTTTTTTGGTAATAAAATTCAAATAGTTGCTGGGATTATATTCATCATCATGGGTATTCTAGCTATTCAACAATAGATAACTGGAGAGTGATAAGTGTGAAAATATTATTTGTTTGTACAGGCAATACTTGTCGCAGTCCAATGGCCGAAGTCATTTTAAAACATAAACAAGTAGACAATGTAGAAGTACGATCAGCAGGTATTTATGCAATGCCAAATGCACACATGTCAGCACATGCGCAACAAGTACTAAATGAAGCCCAAATGTCACATCAACATTTAGCAACTCAATTATCATTTGCTGAAATAGAGTGGGCTGACTTGATTTTGACAATGACGTCTGCTCATAAAGACACCGTCATTTCTAATTATCCAGGATCCGAATATAAAGTGTATACATTGAAAGAGTATACAAATGAAGGTAGTCTCGAAAATGTAGTAGATCCTTATGGGGGCAATAAAGCAATATATGAAGCAACATTTGCAGAATTAAAGGAATTGATTGATCAACTAATTAAAAAAATAGAAAAGAATTGAGGGGCCCTATGAAAAAACAATTTGGTTTACGACTTAAATTAGTGTTGTTTGTTAGTGTTCTTGCATTAATTACCTACAGTGTCAGTTTTATATTCATTGAGTTTTTACAACCGACTTTTTTCCCTGAAACTAATGGAAAATTGTTTCAAGTGATTACTTACACATTAGGTATTATATGGTCAGGTATATTGGCTGCTATTTTTAGTGTGATTTTAATCAAACCTTTACAGCAGCTTGAGCATTCTGCAACTCTTGTGGCAGAAGGGAAAATTGGACAGGATGTGCAAATGCCTAGAACAAATGATGAAATTCGATCAGTAGCAGAGGCCTTCCAACTAATGGTGTTAAATTTACGTCAAATGGTGGAAAGTATTGATCATAACTTCCAACAAACAAATCAGTCCATTATTCAACTCTCTGATGAGGCAGGAGTGGCGACAAAAAAGGCAGAAGGTATTGCCTCTACAGTGAAGCATATTTCTGCTGGTGCAGAAGCATCTGCAACAGCGGTACAAGATACTGCTGAAGCAATTGAGGATGTACGAGCACTTGCGACTGAAGTAAATAGTAGAGCAGAGGCATCCGCATCGCAATCAAAAGAGATCCTACATAATTTAACGACAACAACAAAAGCCATCGAAACACTAGTAAATAGTATCCAGCAAATTGCAACGGGTAATAATGAAGCATTAAAAAGCATTCATGCATTAGAAGAAAATGCTGGCCAAGTAGAACGCATTATTAGCTTAGTCGGAGACATTGCGGCACAAACAAATTTATTAGCATTAAACGCCTCAATCGAAGCAGCACGTGCAGGAGAGCATGGAAAGGGCTTTGCGGTAGTAGCGGAAGAAGTACGTGGTTTAGCTGATGAAAGTGCGAAAGCAGTCCAAGGCATTACAGCTTTAATCCAGTCCATGCAGCAGAATGTAGAAGTAGTTGTTAAACAAATGAACGAACAAGTGGCTTTTGCAACAAAGGAAGCTGATCGTGTTTCTGAAACAACGACAGCAGTAGAAGGAATGGCATCTAATGTCCATGAAATGGCGACAGCAATTGTTGAGATTTCTACTTTAATTGAACAGCAAATGCATAATATTGAAACGACAGCACGACAATCACAGGAAGTCGCAGCCATAGCAGAAGAAACATCAGCGGGAGCACAAGAAGTTCGAAGTGCTGCTGAAGAGCAAGCCCATGCAATTGAACAGGTTGAACATCTTGCGCAAAGTTTAAAAAAGCAATCAGAAGCATTGCATAAAATGATTCAACAATTTGATAGACAAGCATAGTCCTATGGGCTATACATAATTGCGATGAAAATCGGATTATGTATAGTCTTTTTTTCTTCCCTTTTGTCAGTAGTAAACTTCTATCTAAAAGTCGCCTTTATGTCCACTGCAAGTAAAAAGCTGAAAAAACTTTAGTAGATGGAATATTACAACAAAAGACTGTTATCCGAACTTATTAACACGATATTCACATTATCCACAGAAAAATAGGTTTAAAAGTGAATGTTTTTATGTTAATATACAATAAACGTTCGTCTTTCGTGGGAAATCAACGTAAAAATACAAGAAAAATCATGTTATTATTCGAAAAGAAGTGGTACACTAAGGTTGACTATAATTCGAAAAGAGGGAACCCAGTGAGAATAGCAATTTCTTCTGATCACGGAGGCAATAACTTACGTCGTGAGATTATGCAGCTATTAGATGAACTTCAAATTAGCTACGAAGATTTTGGTCCACAATCTGCGGATTCAGTAGACTATCCAGATTACGCAAAACCAGTTTCAGAGGGTGTTGCTAATGGAGAATTTGATAAAGGAATTTTAATTTGTGGTACAGGAATTGGTATGTCCATTGCTGCAAATAAAGTGAAAGGCATTCGTTGTGCATTAGTGCATGATGTATTTAGTGCCAAGGCAACACGTTGCCATAATGATTCAAATATTTTAGCGATGGGTGAACGCGTCATTGGTCCGGGCCTTGCAAGAGAAATTGCACAAACTTGGCTAGAGACAGATTTCGAAGGTGGCCGTCATGCACGCCGCATTGAAAAAATTACAGAACTAGAGCAATAAAGATTTATTATTCCGTGAATGGCATTCGGAAAGGATGTCATTCATGGCATGATTTTAATGAATATAGATGAAGGAGCTGAGCTTAATGGTTGTAAAACAAATACGAACGCATTTGACTCAGTTACTCAGTGAATTTGAAGAGCAAGTCACTTTACGACCCCATACAATTTTTGTCGTAGGATGCTCTACATCTGAAGTGATTGGTCAGAAAATTGGCACAGCGGGTGCGTTGGAAATAGCTGAAGCCATTTACGAGCCGTTACAAGAATTTGCATCAAAACACCAGCTATATTTAGCATTCCAAGGTTGTGAACATATTAACCGTGCTATTACGATGGAGGCATCAGCAGCTGAAAAGTTTGGCTATGATCCAGTAGCGGTAGTCCCAATACGCACGGCAGGTGGGTCAATGTCCGCTTATGCCTACACAAGATTTGCAAGCCCTGTGGTTGTGGAAACAGTCCAGGCACATGCTGGTATTGATATTGGACAAACATTAATTGGTATGCATTTAAAAGCGGTAGCTGTTCCAGTTCGAACATCAGTAAAAATGGTGGGCGAAGCAGTTGTCACAATTGCTACAACACGTCCGAAGCTAATTGGCGGAGAACGTGCAGTATATAAATAATTACCACTTTTATCTGTGGTATAGATAAACGATACTTTAGGAGGCTTTTTCTAACATGGCATATGAAAAATTAGCAGTACAAGACAAAGCAGTATTAGATGGAATTCTTGCAGAGAAAAAACGTCAACAAGCAAATATTGAATTGATTGCATCAGAAAACTTTGTATCAGAAGCAGTTATGGAAGCACAAGGCTCTGTACTGACAAATAAATACGCTGAAGGCTATCCGGGTAAACGTTACTATGGTGGATGTGAACATGTAGACGTTGTAGAAGATATCGCGCGTGACCGTGTGAAAGAAATCTTTGGTGCGGAATATGCAAACGTCCAACCTCACTCAGGTGCGCAAGCAAATATGGCTGTGTACCACACAATTTTAGAACCAGGTGACACGGTTCTTGGTATGAACCTTTCTCATGGTGGTCACTTAACACACGGATCACCAGTAAACTTCTCTGGTATTCTATACAATTTTGTGGAATACGGTGTAACAAAAGATACGCAAGTAATTGATTATGAAGATGTACGTCAAAAGGCATTAGAACATAAGCCAAAACTTATTGTTGCAGGTGCTTCAGCTTATCCACGTGAAATCGATTTCTCTAAATTCCGTGAAATAGCAGACGAAGTAGGCGCATATTTCATGGTTGATATGGCGCACATTGCTGGTCTAGTTGCGGCTGGCGAACACCAATCACCAGTGCCATATGCTGATTTTGTTACATCAACAACACATAAAACATTACGTGGACCTCGTGGTGGACTAATTCTTGCTTCAAAAGAATGGGAGCAAAAACTAAATAAATCTGTTTTCCCTGGTATACAAGGTGGTCCATTAATGCATGTTATTGCAGCTAAAGCTGTAGCATTTGGCGAAGCATTACAACCAGAATTTAAAGACTATGCGAAGCAAATTAAAGCGAATGCAAAAGCGTTAGCTGAAGTTCTAATTGCTGAAGGTGTTGAAATTGTATCTGGTGGTACAGATAACCACTTATTACTACTTAACGTTAAATCTCTTGGTTTAACAGGTAAAGTTGCTGAGCATGCACTTGATGAAGTAGGTATTACAACGAATAAAAACACGATTCCTTACGATACTGAATCTCCATTTGTTACTTCTGGTATTCGTATTGGTACGCCAGCTGTTACTTCTCGTGGCTTTAAAGAGGAAGATATGAAAGAAGTTGGAGAAATTATTGCAGCTGTTCTAAAAAATCCTGAAGATGAAGCAGTTAAAGCGGAAGCAAAAGAGCGCGTGAAAGCATTAACGGATAAACATCCATTATACGCATAATAGAATAATAGGGCTGTGTTTAGAGTACATTTTTTACTTTAAACACAGTCTTTTATTTTTCGGAAATATAGGGTTAAACTGTAAAATGCATCTTTTTTCTAATAAAGTAGAATAATCCTCTTATTTTTGAATAAATTTACATAAAACAGGTATAAAGGGATATATTATAGTATGCTGAGGACAGATAATGTCCTAGAAAAGAAGTTTTTTTTCACAAAAGTGAAAATTTAATTAAATTTTATGTACAATGGAAATGGGATGAAGTGATAGAGACGGAGGGGTTGGATGGTCACTAAATCGTTAGACATAGATCATGATGTTTTATTAAACAGCATTCGCAAGTTAGGGGATAATTCGAAAGAAAGTTACGTTATTTTTGATGCAACCAATTGTCAGTGCATACTGGAATGTAGTGATTCTTTTTGTACGCTTACAAATGCTTCGCGGTCACAAATCCTAAATACTAATTTTTTTTCATGGCTTTCTATGGATGAAGAAAAGACAACCATTGAAATGATGAAAGAAAAAATACATAACGGCATAATGGTACAAGCAAAGCTTACTCATAATACCATTAATAAACACCCCTTTTGGGCGGAAATACAAGCATTACCATTTTGTAATGAGGCAAATGTAACGCAATTTGTTCTAGTACTTGTGAAGGATGTTACCTATTATCATACAGAAGATTTCTTTATGCGTTTAGAAAATGATATGTACAAGGCGATTGAAAGAGATAGCAGCTTTGAACAAAAAATGAAAATGATATGCCGTGGACTTGATGAATTTTTCATGCCGAATATTTCAAGTATGGTTCTCATTAAAAAGGACGCAAAACAATTGCAAGTATTTACAGGTGAGGATGAATCACGATGTGTACCAAAATGTTGTGAAAACAATGAATTTTTTACGGAAATTATGCAGTCAGAAACATCTACGTTCATTGAAAATTTAGATGAAGTAGATATTCCTGTAGAACATAAAAAATATGCAACATTGTCTCAAATGCCATATGGTTGGTTTATACCAATACGCAATCAACAACGGCAAGTGATAGGACTTTTTTCGATATTTGGTCAAAAAACGTTAAGTGACCAAAAGTTTTTGAAAAATATGTTTCGGAAAATGGGGGCACTAGTTGCCTTAGCTTTTTCGTATGCGAAGACGCAGAAAAAAATATGGAGTTTAGCCTACACAGATATTACAACGGGTTTACCAAATCGCCACAGCTTCGTTAATTCTCTCGAAAAAGTAGTTGAACAGGGTCAAAGTGGCTTTATTAAAATATTAAAACCAAGTGAATTTCACCAAGTAGTCGAATTATACGGACGGGAAATTGGTGATGAACTTTTAAGACAACTTGCCAAACGACTTGAGCAAGACAAGCCTGAATACCATGAATATGTTGCTAGATTTACAAGTTCTAGTCTTATTATGTCTACAATAGCACAGCATGAAAATTTACAAGATTACGAAGTGCGGATAAAGGAAACAATTCGTCAGCCATTTGTTATTGGAGGAAAGCAAATCTATATAACGTTAAAAACAGGTATTGCTTCTTATAATAATAGTACAAAAATCAAAGATGCAATCCGTTTTGCTGACAATGCTCTCTCCTTTGCTATCGATAAGCCAGGTACACATACAGAAATATTTACGACAGAGAAAAATGATGCACTTGTGCAGAAAATGACCATTTTAAACCATTTATCTCAAGCGATTAAAAATAAAGAAATTACAGTCCATTTACAGCCTAAAGTAGATTTACGTAATGGCGAAATTAAAAGTATTGAAGCTCTAGCACGTTGGATTTCTCCTAAGCTAGGTTTTGTTTCACCAGCAATCTTTATTCCAGTAGCAGAAAGTGTGGGAAAGGTTCGGGAAATTGATGTTCAAGTTCTAGAAACTGTACTCTCATGGCTTTCACAGCGTCAACGGTTAGGAAAAAATTTAGTGAGAGTAGCAGTCAATATTTCACCAGATCATTTTTACTATCCACATTTTGTTCAGGATACAGTAAAACTAGTTTGGAAATATAAGATTGATCCTAGTTATATCATTTTAGAGGTAACAGAAAATATTGGCCTAGTAGATTTCCAATCTGCCTATAAAATTATTCAAGAGCTAAAGAGCTATGGCTTTAAAACATCAGTAGATGATTTTGGCACAGGTTTTTCATCATTAAGTTATTTGCAACAATTACCGTTCACTGAATTAAAGATTGATCGGAGCTTTATTAATGCAATTGAAGATGCTGCAACACTGGCTATAGTGCGCTCTATCATTCAACTGGCATTAAATTTAGGGATGACATCAGTAGCAGAGGGGATTGAAACAGAGGAACAGGTTGAAATTTTACGTACGCTTGGCTGTACTGTGGGACAAGGGTATTTCTACTATAAACCAATGACAATTGAACAATTAGATACAATCCTTGAATAATAACTTATTTTTGTCAAAAGAACTATAACAAAAGGAGTCGTCCTAAATTTATTTTTGAGGCGACTCCTTTTTTCTGTTATACTAGTTGAGATAAAAATGAAATCCGAACGGTTAGGAGAGAATCCCTTTGAGCAAAGTCTATGTATTTGATCATCCACTAATCCAACACAAGTTAACTTATATTCGTGATAAGAACACAGGAACAAAAGAATTTCGTGAGCTAGTAGACGAAGTAGCAACACTTATGGCGTTTGAAATCACACGTGATATGCCTGTAGAAGAAATTGAAATTGAAACACCTGTAACCATTGCAAAAACAAAAGTACTATCTGGTAAAAAGCTTGCTATCGTACCAATTCTACGTGCAGGTATCGGCATGGTAGATGGCGTATTGAAGCTTATCCCAGCTGCAAAAGTTGGACATATTGGTCTTTATCGTGACCCTGAAACATTAAAGCCAGTTGAATATTATGCAAAATTGCCTGCAGATGTTGAAGAACGTGATTTCATTATTGTAGATCCAATGCTTGCAACTGGTGGTTCAGCAGTGGAAGCTATCCATTCATTGAAGAAACGTGGAGCTAAAAACATTAAATTCATGTGCTTAATCGCTGCACCAGAGGGCGTAAAAGCTATTCAGGAAGAACATTCGGATGTAGATATTTACATTGCTGCTCTTGATGAAAAATTAAATGATCATGGCTATATTGTTCCTGGTCTAGGTGATGCAGGAGACCGCCTATTCGGTACAAAATAAACATCAATACATGAAATTCCTTTATTTAGGAAGAAACTAATAACTTGTGAAAGCGTCCTTCAAATTGAAGGGCGTTTCATAGTATGTTTGGGCAAGTACATCTCTTGATAGCAATCAACGGATGTGGCTAACCTTCTCATACAATAACAAAAAGGACGGTGCAGATCGTTTTGACAAAGAAATGGAAAGTAATGACGATTTTTGGTACAAGACCAGAAGCAATTAAAATGGCTCCTCTCGTTTTAGAGTTACAAAAGTATCCAGAGCAAATAGAATCTATTGTAACCGTAACAGCACAGCATCGCCAAATGCTTGATCAAGTACTAGAGACATTTAAAATTACACCTAACTATGATTTAAATATTATGAAGGATCGTCAAACATTAATTGATGTCACAACAAACGCTTTACAGGGCTTAGATAAAGTAATGAAAGAAGCACAACCTGATATCGTTTTAGTACATGGTGATACAGCGACGACTTTTATTGCCAGCTTGGCGGCATTTTATAATCAAATAGCTATCGGACATGTGGAAGCTGGTCTTCGTACGTGGAACAAATATTCACCGTACCCTGAGGAAATGAATCGTCAACTAACAGGTGTGATGGCTGATTTGCATTTTGCACCAACAGAGGTATCTAAAAAGAATCTACTAGATGAAAATAAAAACCCAGATACTATTTTCGTGACGGGTAACACAGCTATTGACGCATTAGCAACAACGGTTAGCGAGCATTACACTCATCCAGTATTAGAAAAAATAGGTGAGGATCGCATGATTTTATTAACGGCACACCGTCGAGAAAATTTAGGTGAGCCCATGCGTCATATGTTCAAAGCGATCACAAGAATACTAGCAGAGCATGAGGATGTACAAGTTGTTTATCCTGTGCACATGAATCCTGCTGTAAGAGAAATTGCCAATGAAATCTTAGGTGAAAATAATCGTGTGCATTTAATAGAGCCACTTGAAGTGTTTGATTTCCATAACTTTGCAGCCAATTCATATATGATCCTAACGGATTCAGGAGGCGTGCAGGAGGAAGCCCCATCATTAGGGAAACCAGTGCTAGTGCTTAGGGATACAACAGAACGTCCAGAAGGGATTGCAGCTGGAACATTAAAGCTAGCAGGAACAGAAGAGGAAACAATTTATGCCTTAGCTAAAGAGTTACTAACAGATAAAAACGCCTACGAAGCAATGGCAAAAGCATCAAATCCTTATGGGGATGGACATGCATCTAAGCGTATTGTAGAGGCATTGCTAGGATTTTTACTAAAAACTAATTAATGTACTAATTTTTATTGTGAAAAATAAGTCTAATGTACCTATTGGAATGGGTAAGCTAATTTACGAGCATAATCATGTCGTAAATTAGCTTTTTTAATGCGTCAAGAAAATAGGAGGTTTTGAAACTATGAAATTTCATACACAAATTTGTCAACAATTTGACAAGAGTATAGAGGCTGTGAAGTTTTTCTCCTTTACCAATTGACTTCAAATATCACCTATTGTATGCTTACAAAGGGTAAGAATGATAAGGGTTTCTGTTCATAAATAGGACGTTGAAACACTTGTTATATCAACTTTCTACTAAATTGACAGTTCAAAATAAAACTGTCGATTTGCAACGTTTTGTGCGTTTCGGTTTTTACCGAGTCGGTAAGGGGTGTAAGTTATTTTTGGGCATTTACACCTGTAATTGAAATGACTCTCCCATTACTATTCCGCTGTGAGTAGTGCTTTTCACTGCTCTTTTCTGATTTCACATAGTGGTCAGCAAACGTTTTCATTACTCGAAAAAATGATTCAGGAGATTACAACCAATGCTAGATTTGCATCACATTTTTGCTGTGCAGAAGAGGGCGTTATTTTTTTTGCTTGCACTCTGCGCATTAGGCTGGGGATTCACTCCCTATCAAACTGTTTTTGCGGGCATCGCAGTAGGTGCATTTTTTGGTACGTATAATTTTTGGATTTTAGTTCGCCGGATGGAAAAGTTTGATCGATCCATTAGTGAAGGGAAGAAAATAGGCTCACTTGGTACAGCGCTTCGCTTTGGATCAGGTGTTGCGGCAGTCGCAATAGCCATTTCGTTGCCAAACTATTTTCACTTAATTAGCACGGTTATAGGGCTAATGATTCCGTACGTTTTTCTCTTTGTCGAGAGAATTGTGTCACATGTAAGGAACCGCTAATGTGCTTTAAATTAGAAAGAGAGGTGAAAAATAACAATGAATCATGAAGCTCCGTTACTAGAAGTCGGTTTTTTAACATTTAACTTATCGACAGTTATGATGTTACTAGTTGCCGCAATTATCGTATTTTTAATTGCTTTTATCTCAACTAGAAGCCTAAAGTTAAAACCTACTGGTATGCAAAACTTTATGGAATGGATTATGGATTTCGTTAAGAATATCATTAAAAGCAACATGGACTGGAAAACTGGTGGTCGATTCCACGTTTTAGGTATTACGCTAATTATGTTTATCGCAGTATCTAACTTACTAGGTCTTCCATTCTCAATCGTCTTTGATCATGAGCTATGGTGGAAATCACCAACAGCTGACCCAACAGTAACGATGACGTTGGCAGCAATGATTTTAGTCTTAACGCATTTCTATGGTATTAAAATGAAGGGTACAGGTCATTATGTTGGTACATTCTTCAAACCAATGTCATTCATGTTCCCACTTAAAATAGTAGAAGAATTTGCAAACACATTAACATTAGGTTTACGTCTTTACGGTAACATTTACGCGGGTGAGATTTTACTTGGCTTACTTGCAGGATTAGCATCATCAGGTGCCGTGGGATTCATCGGAGCAATCGTTCCTATGATGGCATGGCAAGGTTTCTCAATTTTCATCGGCTTCATCCAAGCCTTTATCTTCACAATGTTAACAATGGTTTACATGGCTCATAAAGTGAGCGATGACCATTAATATAAAGCATATATCCTATGCTTGAACCACAAAAAAACAAACAATTCCAAGGAGGAAATTTTCAAATGACAGGTTCATTAGGTTTATTAGCAGCAGCAATCGCAATCGGTTTAGGTGCACTTGGTGCAGGTATCGGTAACGGTCTTATCGTTTCAAAAACAGTAGAAGGTATCGCTCGTCAACCAGAAGCTCGTGGCGTTCTTCAAACTACAATGTTCATCGGGGTTGCATTAGTTGAGGCCCTACCGATCATCGCAGTAGTAGTAGCATTCATCGTAATGAACAAATAATTCAGTTGAACACTGAATTTTACTAGTGGCGAAGCAGGATTCTCCAGATGAAACTTCGCCCTTCATTTTGGAACTGATAAAAGCTATGTGTAAATATAGCTTTTTAAAATAGGTAGTTTTTTAGTTAATAAATTATGTTGAAGTTAAAGCTCTTGAAGGGAGTGAAACAATCGTGTTTTTAGATAATCTTGTACTAGGTGCAGGCGCTGGATTTAATAGCGGAGACATCATCGCAACATTAGTTATCTTCTTAGTATTAATGTTCTTACTTAAGAAAGTAGCTTGGGGTCCACTTATGGGCATCATGCAACAACGTGAAGAATTAGTAGCGAGTGAAATCGAAGCAGCTGAAAAAGCGCGCAAAGAATCGCACCAATTTTTAGAAGAACAAAAGAGCCTTCTTAAAGAAGCTCGTACGGAAGCACAATCGATTGTTGAAGGCGCTAAGAAGCAAGGCGAACTACAAAAAGAAGAAATTCTTACTGCAGCTCGTAATGAAGCAAACCGCTTAAAAGAATCAGCTTTACATGAAATTGAGTCTGAAAAAGAAAAAGCTATTGCAGCTGTACGTGATGAAGTCGTTTCATTATCTGTACTTGCAGCATCTAAAGTCCTTAGCAAAGAGATTTCTGAGGCAGACAACCGTGCTCTAATTGAAGAGACGATTGCGAAGGCAGGGGAAGCTCGATGAGTAATTCAACTGTAGCAAAACGTTACGCTCAAGCGCTTTTTGAATTAGCGCAACAAAAAAACATGCTTACTGAAGTTGGAGCAGACTTAAGCGAACTAACAAAAGTTATTAAAGAATCTCCTGATTTTTTAACGCTTTTAAATGCGCCTAAGTTCTCCATCGAACGTAAAAAACAAATGGTAGCTGAAATCTTTGCTGGTGCAACACCAGAAGTTTTACACACAGTTCAACTTTTAGTTGAGAAAAAACGTGTAAACGAGATGAAGCTAATTGCTAATGCATATGCTGAACTTGCTGCACAGGCACAAGGCACTGCAGATGCAACAGTATTTTCAACACGTGCACTTTCTCCAGAAGAAAGCGCTAATATTTCGGCAGCGTTCGCGAAGCTTGTTGGAAAACAATCATTAAACATTACAAACGAAATCGATCCATCTTTACTTGGTGGTATTCGTGTTCAAATCGGTAACCATATTTATGATAGCTCAGTAGCAAATAAACTTGAGCGTCTGAAACGTGAATTAATCGGTTAATAATTTAGAAATGTGAGAGGTGACATACATGGGCATCAAGGCTGAAGAAATCAGCAGTCTGATTAAACAACAGATTGAGAATTATGAATCTGAACTTAAAGTAAGCGAAGTTGGTACAGTTATCCGTATTGGTGACGGTATCGCTCTTGCTCATGGCCTCGACAACGCCATGGCTGGAGAGCTTTTAGAGTTCTCTAATGGTGTTATGGGTATGGCTCAAAACCTAGAAGAAGGTAACGTTGGTATCGTAATCTTAGGTCCATACACTGACATCAAAGAAGGCGATGAAGTTCGTCGTACAGGTCGTATTATGGAAGTACCAGTTGGTGAAGAACTAATTGGTCGTGTTGTAAACCCACTTGGTCAACCAGTGGATGGACAAGGTCCAATCAACACTACAAAATCTCGTCCAATCGAAAGTCCAGCTTTCGGTGTAATGGCTCGTAAATCAGTACACGAACCACTACAAACTGGTATTAAAGCGATTGACGCATTAGTACCAATCGGTCGTGGTCAACGTGAGTTAATTATTGGTGACCGTCAAACTGGTAAAACATCTGTAGCTATCGATACAATTCTTAACCAAAATGACCAAAACATGATTTGTATCTATGTAGCAATCGGTCAAAAAGAATCAACAGTACGTGGAGTTGTAGAAACTCTTCGTAAACATGGCGCTTTAGATTACACAATCGTTGTGACAGCTTCTGCTTCTCAACCAGCTCCATTACTATTCTTAGCACCATTTGCTGGTGTTTCTATGGCAGAAGAATTCATGTTACAAGGTAAACACGTTTTAATCGTGTACGATGATCTTTCTAAACAAGCATCAGCTTACCGTGAACTTTCACTTCTTCTACGCCGTCCTCCAGGTCGTGAAGCTTACCCTGGTGACGTTTTCTACTTACACAGCCGCTTACTTGAACGTGCTGCGAAGTTAAACGAAACATATCAAAATGGTTCAATTACAGCTCTTCCATTCGTTGAGACACAAGCTGGGGATATCTCTGCATACATCCCAACTAACGTAATCTCAATTACTGATGGACAAATTTTCTTACAATCTGACTTATTCAACTCAGGTGTACGTCCAGCGATCAACGCCGGTCTTTCTGTATCACGTGTAGGTGGATCTGCTCAAATTAAAGCGATGAAAAAAGTTGCAGGTACGCTACGTCTTGACTTAGCTGCATTCCGTGAGCTTGAATCATTCGCACAATTTGGTTCAGATTTAGATAAAGCAACACTTGCTAAACTTGAGCGTGGTAAACGTACGGTTGAAGTTCTTAAACAAGACCTAAACAAACCACTAAAAGTTGAAAAACAAGTTGCGATCCTTTATGCATTAACTAAAGGTCATTTAGATGATATTCCAGTACAAGATATCGTTCGCTTTGAATCTGAATTCTTAAGCTGGTTAGATTCAAACCACACAAACGTTTTAGATCATGTTCGTACTACTAAAGAGCTTGCTCCTGATGCGGATTATGAAGCAGCAATTAATGCATTCAAAAAAACTTTCGCTAAATCAGAATAAGTTCAACGAGTCACTTGATTAAAAAACAGAAGGTGGTGAAATACCAGTGGTAAACTTACGCGAAATAAAAGGTCGTATTACTTCAACAAAGAGTACGAAGCAAATTACAAAAGCGATGCAGATGGTTTCTTCTTCTAAGTTACGTCGTGCAGAGCAAAATGCTAAAGCTTACGTTCCATACATGGAAAAAATTCAGGACGTAGTAGGCGCAATCGCTTCAGGGACAAAAGACAGTGGACATCCAATGTTAACTGCTCGTCCTGTTAAGAAAACGGCTTACTTAGTCATTGGTTCTGACCGTGGTCTTGCGGGTGCTTACAACTCAAGTATCCTACGTCAAGTACAACGTACAATTAACGAGCGTCATAAATCAAAAGACGAATACGTTATTTTAGCAGTAGGTCGTGTTGTTCGTGACTACTTTGTGAAACGTGATCATAATGTCATCAGTGATGTTGTCGGTCTTCCTGACCAACCAACATTTGCTGATATTAAAGAAATCGCTCGTAATGCTGTTGGTATGTTCATTGATGGTACGTATGACGAACTTTATATGTACTATAATCACTTTGTCAGCGCTATTGCTAGTGAAGTGACAGAGAAAAAACTTCTTCCATTAACAGATATTGCCCCTGCAAGCGGTAATGCTTCTTACGAATTTGAACCATCTGGTGAAGCAATTCTAGAAGTGTTACTTCCACAATATGCGGAAAGCTTAGTTTATGGCGCATTATTAGATGGAAAAGCAAGTGAACATGCTTCTCGTATGACGGCTATGAAAAATGCAACAGATAATGCAACTGATCTTATTTCAGACCTTTCTTTGCAATATAACCGTGCACGTCAAGCGGCGATTACACAAGAAATTACAGAAATCGTTGGTGGAGCTGCAGCCTTAGAATAGGCAAGCAGCTTCCCAATGTCGTATAAGAATACGATAGGAGGGTACACAGTAATGAATAAAGGACATGTTATTCAAGTAATGGGTCCAGTTGTTGACGTAAAATTCGACAATGGCCAATTACCAGCAATCTATAACGCATTAACAGTTAAGATTGAACGTCCTAATGAAGAACCAACAATTCTTGCATTAGAAGTTGCGCTTCATTTAGGTGATGATTCTGTTCGTACAATTGCGATGTCATCTACTGATGGCTTACAACGTGGAGCAGAAGTAACAGACTCAGGAAAAGCTATCTCAGTACCAGTTGGTGAAGTTACACTAGGTCGTGTATTCAACGTACTTGGAGAAGTAATTGACTTAGGTGAAGAGATTCCAGCTGACGCACGTCGTGATTCAATTCACCGTGAAGCACCAACTTTCGAGAACCTTTCAACTTCAGTTGAAATTCTTGAAACAGGTATCAAAGTAGTAGACTTACTTGCACCATATATTAAAGGTGGTAAAATCGGTCTATTCGGTGGTGCCGGTGTAGGTAAAACTGTATTAATCCAAGAATTAATCAACAACATCGCACAAGAGCACTCAGGTATCTCTGTATTCGCTGGTGTAGGTGAGCGTACTCGTGAAGGGAACGACTTATTCTTCGAGATGAGCGATTCAGGCGTTATCAAGCAAACAGCGATGGTATTCGGTCAAATGAACGAGCCACCTGGTGCACGTATGCGTGTAGCTCTAACTGGTCTTACAATGGCGGAATACTTCCGTGATGAGCAAGGCCAAGACGTGCTTTTATTCATCGACAATATCTTCCGTTTCACACAAGCAGGTTCTGAGGTTTCTGCCCTATTAGGTCGTATGCCTTCTGCGGTAGGTTACCAACCAACACTTGCAACTGAAATGGGTAAACTACAAGAGCGTATCACATCTACGAACAAAGGATCTGTAACTTCTATCCAAGCGATCTATGTACCAGCCGATGACTATACTGACCCGGCTCCAGCTACAACTTTCGCCCACTTAGATGCAACTACTAACCTTGAGCGTAAATTATCAGAAATGGGTATTTACCCTGCGGTTGACCCACTAGCTTCGACTTCTCGTGCATTATCACCTGAAATCGTAGGCGCTGAGCACTACGCAATTGCTACTGGTGTACAACGTACAATCCAACGTTACCGCGAATTACAAGATATCATTGCGATTTTAGGTATGGATGAGTTATCTGATGAAGATAAACAAACAGTAGAACGTGCTCGTCGTATTCAATTCTTCTTATCACAAAACTTCCACGTAGCGGAACAATTCACTGGTCAAAAAGGTTCTTATGTACCTGTAAAAGAAACTGTTCGCTCATTCAAGGAAATCCTTGATGGCAAATGGGATCACCTACCAGAAGATGCTTTCCGTCTAGTTGGTTCAATTGATGAAGTAGTTGAAAAAGCGAAAAGCATGGGCGTAGAGGTTTAATACTAGGGACGAGGAGGAAAAAATATGAAGACAGTTCTAGTCAATATTGTCACTCCCGACGGCCCAGTATACGATTCTGAAGTATCAATGGTAATCGCTAAAACAACTTCAGGAGAAATCGGTGTTCTTGCAGGCCATATTCCAATGGTTGCTCCACTTGCTATTGGTGCAGTGAAGCTTAAAAAAGAAAACGGTTCGACTGATATTGTTGCTGTAAGCGGTGGTTTCATTGAAGTTCGTCCAGAAAAAATCTCAATTTTAGCGCCGTCTGCTGAAATTGCTGAAAATATCGATGTTCAACGTGCTAAAGAAGCCGTTAAACGTGCTGAAGGACGTCTTCAAGGTAAACAAGACAACATTGATTTCAAACGTGCTGACCTAGCATTAAAACGTGCGTTGAATCGTATCAACGTTCATGAGGGTAATATCTAATTCATTTTTAACGGGCAGATATAGCATCTGCCCGTTTTTTAAGGTGACCTAGGAGAAATGGAGGAGGAAACATGGAAGTTTATGAAGCGATAGGACAAGAAGCTTTGTTAGGTATTTTGTCTCATATCTTTTTTATCGCAATTACTTTTTATGCATTACAGGCTTTTATGTTAGAGAAAATATTTAAGAAGAATCGAGTTTTTCAAATTCAGCTTATTTATATTTTATTAAGTATTGCAATCGGTACAACCGTATCCAATTTCTTTCTTCAACTATCTAATTGGTCTGGCAAACTTCCCTACTTATTTTAAAGCAGTGAACCCTTCTATATTAATGAAGATGGTTTACTCTACATGTTTCAAAGGACTTTATAACCCGATTTGTGTGGCCCTTTGAACTATGTAATAAACGTGTTCAACGTTAATTGGGCTTGCCCAAACCGTTTAAAATTACCTGGTATTTGCTATAATCATCGCCTACTCTAAAAAAATGTGAGAAAAGTTGTTTTTTATTCATATAGCTTGGGGTATGTATTAG